>JBGPGM010000087.1:0-7508 GCA_041483855.1 Phycisphaerae bacterium
CCCCGCCGCGCCCCGCACGCGCAAGAACAGGCGGTGATTGTGGGCCGCGCCCCGCGCCATCGTCGATACACCAGCCATGCCGCCGGATCGCGTATCCCCGGCCAACCCGCGTGCACGCCCCGCGCCCATCGGGCCGCCCGCGCCGGCGGCGCCCGATCCCGGCTCGCGGACCGTCGCCCGCCAGTTCTCCCGCGCCGATGTGATCCGGCTGGGCCAGGCTGGCGGCGGCACGCCATGGCAGTTCATCCCCGTGGCCGCGCAAGCCTTGCGCATCGCCCCCGATGATGCCGGCATCCGTTTCCTGATCGCCAGCCACTACGCCAGGTTGCTCCTCGTCACCGCCGCACGCGAGCAACTGGCCCTCCTCCCCGAGCACGCCCGACAGGACGCCAGCGTCCGCACCCTGGACTCCCTGGTCCGCCAACTCCCGGACGACCGGATCCCGCCCGCCGAGCGCCTCGCCACCTGCCGGGCCAATGTCGAGGCCTTGGCCTCGCGCCCCACCGGCGCGGTGGACCTTCGTCCCGCTTTCGATTCATGGGCCCAGCGCACCGCCCGGACGGACTGGTTCCGCACCCGCGACGGCAACATCGTCACCCGCCCCGCGGGTGCGCCCGCCGACGGCCAGTGGCTCCGCTTCCGGGATGACCAGGCCGAGGTCGCGGCGATGATGCTGCCCGTCGCCCCCGGGCCCCTCCCACCCATCGCCCTCGAGGGCGTCGATCCCCCCTGGATGCTCATGCGGATCCTGAGCCAGACTCCGCGCGCCGCCGACGGGTACTGGGCGCGCGTCACGGTCGTCCAGGCGGACGCCGAGGAACTCCTCGACGGCCTGGCCGCGGCGGACCTGCGCGAGCAACTGGCCCAGGATCGCCTGCACTTCTTCGTCGGGGCCGACGCCGCGGTGCGCCTGGCCCACGACCTCAAGGCCCGCTGGGACACCCAGATCGACGGCCCTTTCATCCGGCTGGCGACGGTGCGTCAATGCGTCCAACCCGACCTGCGGACCGTCCTCCAGGCCGCGACCCTGGGCCAGCAGGCCGAACAGAACCGGCTCTACACCGCCGCCCGCGCGACCTACGCCCCCCGCGACAGCAAGTGGTGGAGCGGGCGTTTCGAGGCCGCGCTCGTCGAGGGCAAGCCCCGCGCCGCCGAGCCCCTGCGCGTCCTCATCCCCGCTTGCCGTTACTCGACCTTTGTCAAACATTCCGCGTCCGACCTGGCCGCGGCCTTCGAGCGGCTCGGGTGCAACGCCCGGCTGCTCATGGAACCGGACAACCAGAGTCATCTCTCGTCGGTCGCCTACCTGCGGGCCCTGAACGACCACCGCCCCGACCTGATCGTCCTGATCAACTACACGCGCCACAACGTCGGCCCCGTGATCCCTCCGGAGATCCCCTTCGTCTGCTGGATCCAGGACGCCATGCCGCACCTGTTCGACGACAACGTCGGGCGGGCCCAGACCAGCGTGGACTTCCTCGTCGGCCACATGTACGGCGACCTGTTCAACCGGCTCTCCTTCCCGCGCCAGCGCACGCTCGCCATGCCCGTTGTCGCCGACGCGGCCAAGTTCCACAACCGGCCCGTCGCCGCCGAGACACGCCGGCGATTCGAGTGCGAGGTCGCCTACGTCAGCCATCACAGCGAGACGCCCGACGCGATGCACGCCCGCCTGATGCGCGAGGCGAAGGTACCCGCGTGCGGCGTGGATTCCCGCGCCCCCGCCCTCTTCGAGTCGCTCCTGCCCGCCGTCCGGCGCATCGCCGACGACCCCATGGCCGGCCCCATCCTCCAGCGCCTGCGCCTGGCGGCCCTCGCCGCCCTGCGCGACCTCTTCGGCGCCGAACCCGACCCGCGCTCCTTCAACATCATCCTCAACCAGTACTGCCTGCCCCTGGCCGACCGCATCCTCCGCCACCGGACCCTCGCCTGGGCCGCCCAGATCGCCGGCCGGCGCGGGTGGCGCCTCAGGATCCACGGGCGCGGCTGGGAGCGCCACCCCACCCTCGCCCCCTTCGCCGCCGGCGAGCTGCCCCACGGCGACGACCTGCGGGCCTGCTACCAGTCCGCCGCCGTGAACCTGCACCTGTCCGTCAGCGGCCCGATGCACCAGCGGGTCCTGGAGTGCGTGCTCTCCGGCGGCCTGCCCGTCTTCCGCCGCTCGCACCCCGACCCGGCGCCGATGTACCTCTGGGCCAAGAAGTGCGCCCTGGAGCGCGTGCGCGCCAAGAGCAAGCACCCCATCTCCGACGACTTCGACGCCGCGATCGCCGACCACCCCGAACTGATGCTCGCGGCCGCCCAGTTCCAGCGCCTGGGCCTGCCCCTCGAAGCCGCCTTCGGGCCCGACGGCCTGTGCCGCATCCACCCCGCCGTCATCGATCAGCACGCCGGCGCGACCGAGCCGGAACTGAGCGCCTCGTGGGTGCTGGGCGATCTGGCCGACGCCTCCTTCGCCGACGTCGCGGGCCTGGAGGCCCTCGTCGCCCGCGCGATCGAATCCTCCGCGTGGCGCAGCGCCGTCTCCACCGGTGCGGCCGGTCGCGTGCGGCAGCGCCTCACCACCGACGTGATGGCTCGGCGCATCCTGGACCTCGTCGGCGGGTCCCTTCGTGCCGACGCCGCATCCCGGCACCACGACGCCGCATGAGCGCCACCCACGCCAACTCCGTGCCGCCCGCCGCGCTCCCCCTTGCCGCTCGGCAACTGGACGCACCGGCCAGGCTGCGCTACGCGACGCTCGTGCGCAACGCCGCCACCCAGCGCGCCGTGCGTGATCGCTTCGGCTTGGCGTGCGATGACGAGGCACTCCAGCGGCTCGCCGGCATGTTCGACATCCCCGGCTGGGTCCAGGGCGCGATCAGCCTCGCCGACGCCTTGTTCCTCTACGAGATGGTCCGTTGCGTCCGCCCCGCCCGCGTCATCGAGGTCGGCGTCGCCTGGGGCGCCTCCACCAGCGTGATCCTCTTCGGCCTGGCCGACACGCCCGCCGGACCTGTCCCCCTCGTTGACGCTCTGGGAGGGGAGGCGGGGGCGGCATTGCCGGCCGTCCACGCCTTCGACCTCCATCCCTACTGCTACTTCGCGCGCTCCACACCCGTCGGATCCGGCGTGCAGGCCCTGGTCCCGCACCTGGCCCGCGCCGTGCAGTTCCACACCCGCCAGACCGCCCACGAGGCCGGCGCGATGTTTGCCGCTGATCCCTGGGGGAGCGGGGCGGAGAGGGGGGAGTCGGGGAGGGGGGGATTGGGGAGGGGGGGAGTCCGCCTCGCACTCATCGACGCCGACCACCGCCACCCCTGCCCCACGGCCGACCTGCTGGCCCTCCTGCCGGCGCTCGCCCCCGGCGCATGGGTCGTCCTGCACGACATCCAACTGCCGCGCCTGGCCCGCGAGCACGAGATGGAGACCGGCCAGAGGGTCCCGTGGAACGAGCACGGCGCCCAGCACCTCTTCGACCACTGGCCCTTCGAGAAGTTCGCCGGGTGCGCGGAGGACGGTGCGGGGAGGGGGGGGGCGCCCGAGGGTCCCCGCATCGGCGGCAGTAACATCGGGGCCATCCGCATCCCCGCCGACCGGCCCATTACCGCCCGCGACCTCAAACCCATCATCGGCCTGCCTTGGGAGACGGCGCCGCCGGAGCGTGCCGCCGCGCTCCTGCGCGCCGACTGACCCCCCATGTCCCCCCGCCTCTGTTACGTCATCCCCGCCTTCAACGCCGCCGGCACGCTCGCCGACACTCTGCGCAGCGTCATCGCGCAGCGACACGGCGCCTGGGACGCCCTCGTCATCGACGACGGCAGCACCGACCGCACCGGCGACATTGCCCGGTCCTTGGGCCACCCGCGTGTCCGCATGATCCCCCAGGCCAATCGCGGCCTGCCGGCCAGCCGCAACCGCGGCCTGGCCGAATCCGACGCAGACGCCGTCTGCTTCCTGGACGCCGACGACCTCGTTGATCCCGAGCACGCCGGCGCGATGCTCGCCACGCTCGACGGGCATGACGCCGCCGCCTGCGCCTACCGCATGATCGGCTCCGCCGGCGAGGACCTGCACTGGGTCGAGCACCCCACTCCGGCGGACTTCACCCCCGCTCGCCTGGCCGAACTCAATCCCGTCCCGCCCGGGTCGGTGGTCCTGCGGCGCGCCGCGCTCGCTCGCCTCGGCCTGGCGAGCGACCCGTTCGACGCAACGCTGCCCGTGCTGGAAGACTGGGACCTGTGGCGACGTCTCACCGGCGCGGGCGCCTCCTGGGGCGGGCCCACCTCCGGCACCATCCTGTCCTACCGCCTCCGCCCCGGTTCCATGGCCACCAACCTGCGCCTGATGTGGTCCGCCGGCCTCGACCTTATCCGGCGCGACACGCCCGCCCCCCACCCACCCGCCACCGCCGACGGCCCCCTGCGCCGCTGGACGCTGCGCAACCTCGCCCGTGCTGCCGCGATGGACGATGCCGCGCTCGCCGCCGAGATGCTCGCCACCCTGGGCGGTCCGCTGACGGGCAACGACTGCGCGGCCATCGCGCGCTCGCTCAAGTGGGCCTTCTGTTACACCGAGCGGGTGGGGCCCGGCCGCGCTGTCGCCCGGCGCGACGCCTGGCGACAGCGCGCCGCCCGCATCCTGGGGAATGCCTTCGACCTCCGCGCGGCCTTCGACGGCGGCGCCTTCACGTGGCCCGCCGCCGAGGGGCTCTCACAGGCTCTGATCCGCAGCCTCGGCCCCTCGGAGCAACTCGTGATCTACGGCATGGGGCGCAACGGGCGCGCCCTCCTGGATGCCCTCGCCGCGCTCGACCCGGCGCGCCTGATCCTCTGGATCGACGACGACCCGGCCTGCCAGCCACCCCAGGCACGCGCCCAAGGCTCGAACCCTCGCCTGCGGCGCATAGGCCCCGCCGACCTGAGCCCCGGGCATGTCGTCGTCGTGACGCCCATCCAGCGCTGCGGCATCCTGGCGACCCTGGCCGCTTGGCGCGTCGCCCGCGTCATTTTGCCTGATGACGTCTCCGCCGCCGGGGGGACGCCGGCGTCTACTCTCGCTCCGCTGGCCAGAGCCTGCTGAGCGCCGCCGCCGCGGTCTCGCCCAGCCGCGCCCGCTCGACACTCCACCGGAACACGCCGGCACGCGGGCCGATCCGCTCCGCCAGCGCCGCATCGTCGGTCGGGGTGATCAGCACGGCCGACTCCGGATCAATCGGCGCACCCATCGGCTCGACCGGCCAGCCGAGCGCCTCCGTCCCCGCTGGCAACCGGTCATCCCGCACGCGAACCTTCATCCCTCGGCGCGCGGCGTGGCGCGTCACCACCCGCCCATTACGCCCGAAGCCGACCACCGTCACCGACCCGCCGCCCCCTGCCCGCGCCGCCCACTGCCCAGCCCGGTCGAGCATCGCCTCCGCCGCCGCCGCCGGCTCGACGAGCTCCTC
The DNA here is from genome assembly GCA_041483855.1 of Phycisphaerae bacterium. Taxonomy (GTDB): domain Bacteria; phylum Planctomycetota; class Phycisphaerae; order Phycisphaerales; family UBA1924; genus JBGPGM01. The sequence goes on from JBGPGM010000087.1 coordinate 5,426, forward strand.
TGCCAAGGCCCGCGCCGCTGCGCCAGCCAAGTCCCGCTCCGCCCATCCCTCGCCTGCCAGGCGCGACCACCACGCCGCCAGCGCTGCTCGGGCGACGCCATCTGCGGGGTCCAGCAGCACCTCCCGCGCCGGACGCGCATGCACCAGCATGACGGCCCAGCACCCCGCTCGCGCAGCCGCCACCGCCGACACCCGCTCCACCGCCCCCACCCGCCCATACAACGCCGCCGCGGCGTCCGCCCCTCCTCCCGATCGCCCCCCATCTCCACCCAGCGCCGCCATCGTCGCGTACAGCAGCGCCTGCCCCGCCAGGGCCCGGCGCAACCGCCCCTCGCCCAGGTCCAGCCCCGCCCTCGGCGCGTCCCGCCGCGCCCGTTCGTACGCCGCCGTCACCGCCGCGGCCGCCGACGCGCACATCATCCCAGGGTTCTTGCTCATGCTCCCCCGGCGTACGCGGTACGCCCCCACCACCTCGTCCACCGTCGCCCAGCGCACGCCGCGACCCGCCAGCCGCAGCCACAGGTCAAAGTCCTCCACGCCGCGGTACGCGCCGTCGAATCGCTCTCCTCGGAGGGCATCGCGCCGCACCAGGTGTGAGTGCGTCGCGAACCGGTTGCCGTCGAGGAGTTCATCCAGCCCCACGATCCCGCCCGGCGCCCCCGCCCCCGGCGGCTCCACCTCCACGCCCAGGCCCCGCCCCGCCTCGTCCCGCAACTCGTACGCGCCGCAAGCACCGTCGCACCGGCACCGCTCCGCACCGTCCACCAGCCGCTCCAACCCTTCCGGCGCCAGCCAGTCATCCGCGTCCAGGAACGCCACGTACCGCCCCGCCGCCAACTCGAGCCCCCGGTTCCGCGCCGCCGCCAGCCCCCGGTTCTCCTGGCGCGCTAGCCGCACCCGACCGTCGCCGCCGGCCAGGTCCTCGACAACCCCCGCCCCTTCGTCCCGCGACCCATCGTCCACCACCACCGCCTCCCAATCCGACATCGTCTGCCGGCGCAGCGATCCGATCGTCTCGCCGACCGTCGCCGCGGCGTTGAACATCGGGATTACGACGCTGACAACCGGTTCCATCTGGCGCTCACGCTCACCCCCGGCTCCCGTCCCCTTCCCGCAACCCGCTCCGGCGGCCTTCCCGGACTGAAAATCGGCTCGCCGGCCGGAGCGGGTCGATAAACACTCGACGCCATGCCTCCCCCCTCCTCGCCCGCCCCGCCACTGGCCGAACCCATCGCCGACGCCCTGGTCGTCACGGCGTGCGCCTACCACTCCCTCCAGCGCAGCCGCGACGAGGGCATGCTCCAGCGCGAATGGGCCATGTACGCCCTGCTCGGCGCCGCCGGGATGTACGGGCGGATCGTCCTGGTCACCTACGGCGGCGCCGAAGACCAGGCCATCGCCAGCACCCTTGGCCCGCTCACTCCCCAGGTCATCTGCAACACCGAGAGCCTCGACATCCCCCAGTTCCTGGCCGCCGTTCCAGCCCGTATCGCCGGCGCCCTCGCCAGCGCTCGCTCCGTCGTCGTCAAGACCGAGCAGATGTGGGGCGGGCGCGTCGCCCTGGACATCGCCGCCACCCTCCGCGCCGCCGGCAAGCGCGTCGGCCTCATCGCCCGCGCCGGGTATCCCTGGTCCCGCTTTGTCGCCGCCGAGTCCGGCGCCGCCTCGCCCCAGGCCGCCGAGGCCGCGATGTTCGAGTGCGACCTGTGCCGTGGCGCCGATGTCGTCGTGGGCACCACGCGCGACATCCTCGATGCCCTCGCCTGGCGCTACGCCCTGGCCCCCGAGCACACCCGGCTGATCCCCAACTACCTGTGCGGGGGCCTGACCGACCGGCCCATCGTGCCCGCCTCCGAACGCGACCCCGCCACCATCCTCTTCGCTGGCCGTCTCCAGCCCCAGAAGCGCGTCGATTTGCTCATCGACGCCGTGGCTCGAATCCAGGGCACAGGGCCCAGGGCCGGGGACACGCGGCTGCACGCTCCTCCCGGCGCCCCGCGCCCTGTCCGCCTGCACATCATCGGCCAGGGGCCCCTGGAAGCCTCCCTCAAGGCCCAGGCCGCGGCCGCCGGCATCGACGCCG
>JBGPGM010000088.1:0-7492 GCA_041483855.1 Phycisphaerae bacterium
AGGCGAGGGTCTTGGCTTCCTGCTCGAAGCGGCGCAGCCGGTCGGCATCCTTGGAGAACGACTCGGGCAGGGCCTTGATGGCCACTAGGCGGTCCAGGCGCGGGTCGCGCGCCAGGTAGACGATGCCCATGCCGCCGCGACCGAGTTCGCGCTCGACGGGGTAGGGCCCGACCTGGGTGGGGATGGGAGTTTCGGGGGACACGGTCATTGGGGGCGTAGTCTAGTGCGGAGCGACTGGGGCGGGGATGCGGCGCGTACCGATCGCGCTGACAGCGATGAAGGCCTCTATGCACAGAGCGCTACGAGCCCGAAGAATCCGCAGCGTGGGGCGTCGGATCCCCGGTTCGGGCCGTTGAGCGCGACAGTTCCAGGAGGATCGCGTGCTTCATCAGCGCGCCGGCGGCGGTGGAGGCCGCGGCGAGCCAGCCGGCGTAGCCGTCCTGGAACGACCGCTTGAGGACCAGCTGCTTGAGGAACGCCCCGGGCGGGGAGACGAGCAGGCTCAGGTACGAGCCGCGACGGCCCGAGGTGTGCAGGCCCGCGGCCATAGTGGCCGAATGGGACCACTGCTTGCGAAGGTGGTCCGCGAACGTCTCGAAGGAATCATGCCGAAGATCGCCGCTCAGGCGTGCGGCGGCGGCGTCGCCGCTGAAACGAAGCGCGTCGTGGGGGTCGATGCCGTCCCAGCGGGCGACGGCGCGACGAACCAGGCGCAGGCGCCACTCGGGCTGCCACGCGTGGTTCAGAGGGCGGCCCTGGTAGAACACCTTGCGGTTGAGCCGGTAGCCGGCGATGGCCGGTCGGTCGGTGCTGAGGGCGGACCGGATGGACGCGCCCAGGTCGGGCAGGACGGATTCGTCGGAATCCAGGCACAGGATCCAGGCCTGGGTACAAGCGTCGAGGGCCTTCTGCTTGGTCCTGATGTGCCCGAGCCAGTCGGAGCGGATCACGCGCACGGCCCGCCCGGGGATGTGGAACGATCCCAGGATCGCGATCGTGCGGTCTGTCGAGCCGGAGTCCACCGCGACAACCTCGGCGGCCAGGTCGGCGATGGATTCGAGCGTCCGACCGATCGTCCGCTCGTTGTCCTTGCAGATGATGGCGACGGAGAGGGGCAGGGGCATCGGTGTGTGATGGTCCGGTGGGCGCGGGCCCGTGTCAATGAGAGGAGGGATCGAGCGAAGCGGGATCAAGGGCGGGCGGGAACGGGGCGCGACGGGTAGGCTCCGCCGATGGGCGATCGGTCGCTGCGGCTGGTGCGGCTGGGAGCGGGCGAGGATGCGCGGGCTTGGCACGAAGCGCTGGCGCGTCCGGGCTGGCTGCGCGAACCGACGAGCCTGAAGGAAGAAGGCGGGGCCTGGGTGCGCCGCGGACTTGTGCGGGTGGGGACGCAGGATCGGGACGTGGTGGCCAAGTGCCGGCCGCTGCGTGGGGCGTCGGAACGGGCCAAGTGCGCGCTCGGACTGGGACGGGGCGACCGGCACTGGCGCGGGGCCGGGTGGTTGCTGGCGCACGGCTTCCGCACCGCTCGCCCGCTGGTGCTGGCGCGCAGCCAGCCTGACGGCCCGCCGTGCGAGGTGCTGGTGATGGAGGCGCTCGGCGGCAAGAGCGTGCTGGCCCATCTGGCGGACCGCGACCTGACGGCTCGCCAGGAACATGCGGTGGCGCGGGAACTGGGGCGGATGATCGTGCGCCTGAGCCGGCTGCACCGGTACAACCGCGACTGCAAGCCATCGAACCTGATCGTGTCGCGCGTGGACGGGCGGAGCGCGGAAGTGGCGATGATCGACACGGTCGCGATCCGGCGCGCCGCACGGCGCGGCGCGCAAGGGCAGGCGATGATGTTCGCCGCGATGGTGATCGAGCCGATCGGCACGGGCTGTTCGCCGCGCCGGACGCTCATGGCCCGGGTGTTGTGCGAGGCGCTGGCGGAGGAGGAACGGTCGCGCGCCGAACAGTTCGTTGACCCCCGCCAGCGGTAGCTCGCCCTGCGTGATCGGTGGCAATCCATCCAGCGACTCGTAGCCTTGCACGGCGACCCCCGCCCGAACATCAACCCGCTGACCCGGCCCAGAGCCCCCTAGGCTTGGGCTATGAAGGGGCTGGCCGACATCAAGCAGGCGGTGCGGCGCGTGGTGGACGTCGTCGCCCGCGCCAGCGATGCGGGCGGGGACCAGGATCCGTGGATCACGCCGCGCGATGGTGGCGGGCCGGTGGTGGAGACCGAGCATGGCCCGGTGCGCGTGGTGCCAGCGCGCGGGGCTATCCCGGGGACCAAACAATACCCCCACATACCTCCGGACCCCGAGGTCCCCGGCGGCGGATCGGGCAAGCGGGCGCTGGAACGGGCGAACCTCGAGTTCTTCCCGGGCATCCACACGCCGGCGCACCCGACGCGCTGGGAGTTCCCCACCTCGTTGGACAACCCGCACTGCCGGTGGCTCCAGACGCTGCGGGAGATGTACGCGATGCCGATCGCATTCCCCGCCAGTCTCTCGCCCGAAGCCGGGCTCCTGGTGTACGCGCTGGTACGAAACATCCGCCCACGCACGGTCATCGAGACCGGAACGTTCATCGGGATGAGCACGATCTGGATCGGCGCGGCCCTGGCGGAGAACGGCGACGGGGGCGTCGTGCACACCTTCGACGATTTCGGCCCCATCGCGCGCGGGCCGTGGCGCGAGGTCGAGATGCGGTCCGGCCGGATGAAGTTCGTGGCCGGGCTGATCGGCGCAGCGGGTTTGAACGAGCGGGTCGTGATCCACCCGGGCAACTCGTCCTTCGAGATACGGGCCGCGCACGAGGAGTTCCGTGCCGGCGGCGGCGTGCAGCTGGCGTTCCTGGACGCCGATCACGGGATCACGGGGTGCTGGCAGGATTTCTGGGCCGCCGAGGTGGTCCTCAACACCGGCGGGTTCGTCCTCTTCCACGACACGTTTCCCGAGCGCTGCGGAGGGCACATGGGCGGGCGGACCGTGCTGGACGAGATGAACCGGAAGGCGGTCGGGGTGTACGAGAAGGTGGACATGTACCTGGCCCCGATGAACTACGGGTTGGGGATCATCCGGCGGGTGGGGTGAGCGCCCCCAGCGCGCGACTTTCAACGCGCCGGTACAATGTGGCCATGACACCGGTTTCCACAAACGGGCACACTCGCCAGCGCACCCGGCCTGCCAAGTCCGCCAAGACCGTCACGCCGACGGAGCCGGATGCCCGGCCCGTCGCTCCGCCGACGGCGGCCGACGCGCCCAAGTACCAATGGTCCCATCCCCAGACCGGCGCCGAGGCGCGGGTGTTCGTGGGCGACTGCCGCGCCATCATCCCGACCATCCCCGAGTGCGCGGCCGGGAAGGTGGACCTGATCTTCGCAGACCCGCCGTTCAACTGGAACCGGGCGTACGACCAGTGGGACGACGCGATGCCGGACAAGGACTACCTGGATTTCACCTACCAGTGGCTCGACCTGTGCGTGAGTTCGCTGCGCAGCGGCGGGGCGTTGTGGGTGAACATCCCCGACGACTGGGCCGCGGAGATCGTGGTCCACCTGAAGCGCAAGCCTGCGCTGGCGATGGTGAACTGGTGCATCTGGCACTACCGCTTCGGGCAGAACACGAAGGCGCGGTTCATCAGCAGCAAGGTGCACGCGTTGTACTTCGTCAAGGGGACGGGCGCGCACACATGGAATCCCGACGAGGTGCTCGAGATGTCCGACCGCGCCACCACCTACTTCGATCCGCGCACCAAGAGCAAGCGCGACGGCATGCCGCCGGGGATGCGCATGCCGCTGGACGTCTGGTACGGGAAGAACTGGGGGAGGATCCAGGGGAACAACTTCGAGCGCCGGCCCGGTCACGACAACCAGCTGCCCGAGGCGTACCTGTAGCGGGTGATTCGCTCGTCGTCGGACGAGGGGATGCTGGTGATGGACCCGTTCCTGGGCAGCGGCACGACGGGCGTCGTGGCGCACGCGCTCAACCGCCGCTTCATCGGCATCGAGTTCAGCCAGGCGAGTGCCAAGAGCGCGATCGAGCGGATGAAGGCGGGGCCGGCGCGCGAACTCAAGGGCCGCGGCCAGAGCACGGCGATCTTCCCGGCCCGCAACCGGGGGCGCGTGAGCAAGGACTTCAGCGTCTGAGACGCGGGGTGCGCCGGGGGGGCGGGGCGGGGGCGACGGACGAACCATGGGCATGATCCAGGATGCGCCCGGCGAAGGAGGCCCGGCGGTGCTGATTTCCGTCAAGGCGGTGCCCGGTGCGCGGCGCAACGAGGTCGTCGGCCCGCTGGGGGATCGGCTGAAGGTGCGCGTGAGCGCGCCGCCGGAGGGAGGCAAGGCCAACGAGGCGATCTGCGAACTGCTGGCGCTGGAACTGGGGGTCACCAGGAAGAATGTGCAGGTCGTGCGCGGGCACGGCCGCGCGGAGAAGGTCGTGCGGGTCGCGGGCGTCCGCGCGCCGGACCTCCAGGGCAGGTGGGGCTAGGTCTCGCAGCGCGCCTCCGCGCGGCGTTATGATCGGTGCGAACGCACAGGAGCCGTCGCGTGGGCAAGAAAGTCGGGCGCACCTCAGCCAAGGCTCCACGCCGAGCGGGCGCGGACGGAGCCGCCGCGCGGTTCCGCGGCACACGGCGCGCCCATCGCGACGAGAGCGCCGAGGACTACGTCGAAGCGATCGCGCAGATCATCTCCGATCGCGGCCAGGCACGGGTGCGCGACCTGGCGGAGATGATGGGGGTCAGCCACGTCACCGTCTCGCGCATCGTCGCCCGCCTGCTGAGCCTGGGGCTGGTGCGGACCCAGCCTTATCGGCCGCTCGGGCTGACGGATAAGGGGCGGGCCCTGGCCGCGGCCGTGCGGGTGCGCCACGAGACCGTGCTGCGGTTTCTCCTGGCGATCGGCGTGCCGCTTCGCCAGGCGGAGATCGATGCCGAGGGGATCGAGCACCACGTGAGCGAGGCGACCATCCGGGCGATGCGCCGGGTAGGGCGCGGCCCGCGACTGTAAGGCGTCTGGCCGGGCTATCGCCGCCATGCTCCCGACGGCGTTGCAAGTCACCGCACCAGGAATCTCGGGAAATCTGTTGGGGTACGGAGCCGGCGCCTTTAGACTGGACGCACCGCGCCGGAATAGGAACACGCACGCCTACCGGCGCTCGTTCGCGTGGGGCATTGACGGAAAGGAGTTGGCTGTGAAGACGAGAATGAGGCTAGGTCTGCTTTCGGCGGCCGCGATGTTGATCCTCCCGGCAGTGTGCACGGCGACGACGCCGCTGCGCATGGAGTACACCGTCATGGACCTGGGCGGGGGGGTGTTCCACTACGACTTCACGCTCAAGCTCGACAACAACGACGGGAGTTGGGCGCCGGGGCAGGGCTGGGGCTGGTTGATCTGGGGTGACGCGATTAACGACCAGGATCCGCCGGGCCAAGGGGCGCTGCTCGGCTGGGCTGGTAACGCGAGCGATCTGCCGGTCGGGCCGTGGACGTCGTACAGCGACTCCGGCGGATACCACAACGGGCCGACGTTCGCGTACGTGCTGGACCGCTGGGTGCCGACTGCGCTGGGCCAGACGCTGCACTGGTCGGGAACGGCGACCGTCGACCTCGCAGACGGACAGTTGCTCTGGAGTTCGCTCTACCCGCTGAACACGCCGGGCGTGGAGTTCGAGGCGGCGCACCGTGTGGCGCCGATGCCCTCGTGCCCCTGCGACTGGAACCTGTCCGGCGGGCTCAACAGCCAGGACTTCTTCGACTTCCTGACGTCGTTCTTCGCCGGCAACGCGGACTTCAACCACGACGGCGTCACCAACAGCCAGGACTTCTTCGACTTCCTGACCTGCTTCTTCACCCCCCCGCAGGGCTGCTGAGCCGTTTCCGCCACCGGCGCGCGGGGCCGTGCCGCTACGCCGGGACGCGCACCAGCAGGACCGGTACGTCCGTGCGGTGACGCACGTCCGACGCGACGGTGCCGAGGATGGCGTCCTTGAGAAGGCCGTGCCCGTGCGTGGCCATGGCGATCAGGTCGCAGGACTCTTTGCGCGCGACCTCGATGATCTCGTGCGCGGGGTCGCCGCGCGCCAGGTGGAAGGAAGCCTCGAAGCCGTCGCGGGACAGCTCCTCGGCGCGCTGCGCCAGGTAGACCCGGTCCTGGCGGATCTCCTCGGAGTCCTCCAGGTTCAACTCGTCCTGGTGGCGGGCCGCGAACCCATCGGCGACGTGGACGAGCACCAGTCGCGAGTGGCACAGGCGTGCCAGCTCGCGGATGTGACGCAGGATCGTCTCGTCGGCCGGAGAGTTCTCGAGCGGGATGAGGATGGTGCGGTACATGGGGGGAAAAAGGGACAGGAGACAGGGTGCAGGCGGGACGCTCAGGGGCCTAGCCAATCTTTGGCCGCCTGGACGAGCAGGTAGACGTTCAGGGCGATGATGACGGCCGTGACCACCCACGCCAGCACACCCAGCCAGACCGCGTTGACGAAGGGGCCCATCTTGCGGCGCTCGCCGGTGAACAGCACCAGCGGGACGACGGCGAAGGCCAGTTGCATCGACAGGATCACCTGGCTCAGGATCAACAGTTGGCCGGCGCCGCGCTCGCCCGACAGGGCCGCGACGATGACCGCGGGGATGATGGCCACCAGGCGCGTGATGAGCCGGCGGAGCCACGGGCGCAGCCGGACGTTCAGGAAGCCCTCCATGACGATCTGGCCGGCGAGCGTGCCCGTCAGCGTGGAGTTCTGCCCGCTGGCCAGCAGGGCGACGGCGAACAGCGTGCTGGCCAGCGGCACGCCGAGCACCGGCGAGAGCAGGTGGTAGGCGTCGCCGATGTCCGCCACGTCCTCGTGCGCGGTGCCGTGGAACGCCGCGGCGGCGAGGATCAGGATCGCCCCGTTGATGAAGAAGGCGGAGAGGAGGGCGATGGTCGAGTCGAGGGTGGCGTAGCGGACGGCCATGCGCTTGCCGGGCTCGTCGCGGGCGAACGCGCGAGTCTGGACGATGCTCGAGTGCAGGTAGAGGTTGTGGGGCATGACCGTCGCCCCGAGGATGCCGATCGCGATGTAGAGCATGTGCGGGTTGGTGACAACGGCGGGGCGCGGCAGCAGGCCGGCCAGGACCGAGCCGGCCTCGACGTTGGCGCGCGCCAGGTTGTAGGCGAAGCAGGCGCCGATCGTGACGATCAGCGTGGCGACGATGGCCTCGAGCACGCGGAATCCCCGGTGCTGGAGCAGCAGGATGATCATCACGTCCGACGCCGTCAGGACCACGCCGACGACCAGGGGCACGCCGAACAGCAGGTTCAAGGCGATCGCCGAGCCGATGACCTCGGCCAGGTCGCACGCGGCGATGGCCACTTCGCAGATCACCCACAGGAAGAGGGCGACGGGGCGGGAGTAATGGTCGCGGCAGGCCTGGGCCAGGTCCCGCCCGGTGACCACCCCCAGCCGGGCCGACAGCGTCTGGAGCAGCAACGCCATCGCGTTGCTCATCAGCAGCACCCAGA
>JBGPGM010000089.1:0-7476 GCA_041483855.1 Phycisphaerae bacterium
ACCTGGTGTGCGGGGTGTTCGGGGCGCTGATGTATCTGCTGCTCAACTTCCTCGGGTACATCGTCGGCAACGTCATGGGGTACGGGCCCGTCCACGTGCCGGGGCTGCTGTTCAACGACGTGTATACGCCGCTGGTGGGGGCGTCGGCGGGCGTCTTCGGGGTGCTGATCGCGGCGGCGTTCATCGCGCCCAACTCGATCGTGTACGTGTACTTTGCGATCCCGATGCGGCTGAGGACGGCGGTGTACGTGCTGATGGGGATCACGCTGGTCGACCTGTTCCGCGGCGCGCTGAACGCGGGAGGCGAGGCCGCGCACGTGGGCGGGGCGCTGGCGGGGTTCTATTTCATCCGGCACACGCACCTGCTGCGGGATTTCTTTGATCTGTTCGGGAACACGGGGCGGACGGCGCGGCCGGGGGGAGGCCGGGGAGGAGGAGGCGAGCAGAACAGGGAGGTTGACCGGATCCTGGCGAAGGTGGCCGTGCAGGGGCTGGCGAGCCTGAGCGAGGAGGAGAAGCGGACGCTGAGGCGGGCGACGGACGCGCAGCAGAGGGCGTAGAGCGGGCGCACGGGGGAGGGGCTGATATGAGCATGCGGTTCGAGATCCTGGAGAGGTCACGCACCAGCGGCGCGCGGGCGGGGCGCGTGCACACAGCGCACGGATGGTTCGACACGCCGGCGTTCATGCCGGTGGGCACGCGCGGGGCGGTCAAGGGGTTGACCCCCGCGATGGTGCGCCAGACGGGGGCGCAGATCGTGCTGGGGAACACCTATCACCTGCTGCTGCGCCCCGGCGCGGACCTCATCGAGCGTCGCGGCGGGCTGCACCGGTTCATGAACTGGAACGGGCCGATCCTGACGGACTCGGGGGGCTACCAGGCGTACTCGATGGCGGACCTGAACCGGCTGGACGATGACGGGGTGACGTTCCGGTCGATCGTCGACGGAAGCCTGGTGACGCTGACGCCGGAGCGGGCGATTCAGGTGCAACACCAGCTGGGGGCGGATGTGATCATGGCGTTCGACGATTGCCCGGCGGCGGAGGAAGGCAAAGCCAGGGAAGAGGAGGAGAACGGTGCCGAAGACGATGGGCGAGATCCGAGGCTCGTCAAGGCGGTGGCGAGAGATGGGAAGGGGAGGAAAGGCGGGTACGACCATCGGGCGCGGTTGAAGGCGGCGAACGAGCGGACGGTGCGGTGGCTGGAGCGGTGCAAGGCCGCGCACGATGCGGCGGGGCGGGCGGAGCGTCAGGCGCTCTTCGGCATCGTGCAGGGGGGGACAGACCTGGACGAGCGGACGTGGTCGGCGCAGCGCGTGGGGGCGATCGACCTGCCGGGGTACGCGATCGGGGGCGTGGCGGTGGGGGAGGCGCCTGACCAGATCGCGCGGGTGGTCCGGCACACCGCGCCGCTGCTGCCGGAGTCGCGGCCGCGGTATCTGATGGGGGTGGGGTACGAGCGCGACCTTTTGGGGGCGTGCCTGGCGGGGGTGGACATGTTCGACTGCGTGCTGCCGACGCGGAACGGACGGAACGCCAGCGCGTTCACGGCGACGGGTCAGGTGCGGCTGCGGAACGCATCGTACGCGGAGGACGACCGGCCGATCGAGCCCGGGTGCGACTGTCCGGCGTGCTCGGGGACGGGCGGCGCATCGGCGGGCGCGGGTGACTGGGGCTTCACGCGCGCCTATATTCGGCATCTGTTTCTGGCCAAGGAGATGCTGGGGCCGATCCTGGTGAGCCTGCACAACCTCCGGTATTTCCAGCGGTTCATGTTGGACATCCGCCGCACGGTCCGGGATGATGACTGGTCCGGGTTCGTCCGGCGATGGCCCGCGGCGACAGAGGGGTTGCCGGCGCGGACGTGAGGCGGGGGGGACAGCGGCGTGGGGTGTGGAGAAGGAAGGGCGGGCCGGCGCTGGCGGCCGGCCGGAGTGGAAGCATGGACATGTGGGACGGTACAGAGGTCTTCATGCCGGGTTCGCTGCCGACGCTGGCGCAGGCAGGGGGAGGCGGCGGGGGTGCGGACGCCGCGGGGCGCGAACTGACCGGCCAGACGGCGGCGGGTGGTACGGCGGCGACGGGCGCACCGGGTGGTGCGGCGACGGGGGCGCCAGGGAGCGCGCCGGCTGCGGGCGGCGGGGCGCAGCAGTCGCCGCTGTTCGGGCCGTCGTTCCTGCTGATCATCGGGGGGCTGTTCGTGTTCATGATCCTGACGCAGATGATGGGGGGTCGGAAGGAGAAGAAGAAGCGAGCGGAGATGCTGGCGGGGATCAAGCGGCACGACAAGGTTCAGACGGTGGGCGGGATCATCGGCACGGTGGCGGAGGTGCGGGACGACGAGCTCGTGCTGCGCGTCGATGAGTCGTCGAACACGAAGATCCGGTTCGCGCGTTCGGCGGTGCAGCAGGTGCTGCGGGCCTCGGGAGAGACCGAGGTGGAGCCCAAGCCCTCCCAGGAGACCGCCAAAGTGTGACGGCGGCGGGGCGGCGCGGCGGGCTGGGTGGCCCTCGAGCGCCCGCGCGGATCGCCAACCTGCTTCCTTGGCCCGATCGGACGACTGCCAGTATGCGAATCTTCTCGAAATCCGCGTTGGTGCTGGCCGTGCTCCTGCTGTCGGTGTGGGCGATCTACCCGCCGGAGAAGAACCTGCGCCTGGGCAAGGACCTGGCAGGGGGCGTGAGCCTGGTGTACACGGTGGACGTGTCGGGCGACACGCGGGGCCAGGACGTCGTCGCGCGCGTGATCGAGGTGATCAAGGAGCGGATCGACCCAACGAACAGCCTGGAGATGAGCATCGTCCGGCAGGGGACGGACCGCATCGAGATCACGATGCCGCTGCCCAGCGAGCGCGTCAAGAAGTTGAAGGCGGAGTTCGAGGCGGAGTTGGCGCGGCTGGGCGCGGCGGCGGTGAACACGGACGGGCTGGAGCGGGCGCTGGCGATGGAGCCGGCGGCGCGGAAGGCGGAACTGGAGCGGTTGGCCGCTTCCGACCCCGTGCGGACGGCGAAGTTCGCCGAGCTGGCGATCGCGTACGACGCGACGAGGGCGGCGCGGAGCGAGTACGAGGCCAAGAACAAGCAGGTCGCGGCGCTACGGGCTCAGTTGGCGGAGGCGGAGAAGGACCCGGCCAAGGTGGGGGGCCCGGAGTACGTGGACCTGCTGCGCACGGGCCTGAAGGCGGAAGAGGCGAACCTGGACGCGCTGGTGGCGGCGGCCGCGGAGGCCGAGATCGCCTACGGCAAGAAGATGGATGAGGCGCGGGCGCTGTGGGTGTCGCCGTCGGAGGTCCGCCGGGCGCTGTCGCTGTCGGACAAAGTCGTGCACCTCAACGACCAGACCACGGGGAAGGTGGAGTCGCTGGACAGCCCGCGCAAGCAGGCGCTGGACCGGCTGCGCAAGACGCACCCGGGTGCGGAGGCGCAGCTGAACCGGGTGGTGGCGGCGTGGGTGAACTACGAGCAGAACCGGCGGACGCTCGACGACCCGGACGACCTGGTGCGGATGCTCCAGGGAGCGGGCGTGTTGACGTTCCGGATCACGGTGGACCCGGGGACGTACGCCGAGGAGGGGCGGCTGCGCCAGCAGTTGAGGGAGTCGGGGCTGCGCTCCAGGCCGGCGGACGAGGCGCGCTGGTACAAGATCAACCGGATCGAGAACTGGTACGAGAGCGTGCAGGAACTGAGGGCGCTCAAGGCGGACCCGGCGGGGTACTTTGCGCAGCGCCGGAACTTGGTGGTGGAGGAGTACGACGGCGAGTATTACATGCTGTGCTGGGACCGACCCGGGCTGCGGTTGACGCCGGAGGAGGGGACATGGGGGCTGAGCGGGGCGTACCGGGGCCAGGACCAACTGGGGCGGCCGGCAATCAACTTCAGCGTGGACTCGCAAGGGGCGCCCAAGCTGGGCGTGCTGACGGAGAAGAACATCAAAAGCCCGATGGCGGTGCTGCTGGACGACCAGGTGTACACGGCGCCGACGCTGCAGGGCCGCATCTCGTCGCAGGGCCAGATCACGGGGAACTTCAACGACACGGAGCTGAACTACATCATCCGGGTGCTGGCGGCGGGGTCGCTGCAGGCGAAGCTGTCGCCGGCGCCGATCAGCCAGACGAGAGTGGGGCCGACGCTGGGGGCGGACAACCTCCACGCGAGCTTCATCACCGGCATCGTCGCGTTCGCGCTGGTCGCGGGCTTCATGGTCGTCTACTACTTCGGCAGCGGCGCCATCGCGGTCGTGGCGCTGCTGTACAACTTCATCCTGGTCCTGGGGATCATGTCCCTGAACCGCGCGGCGTTCACGGTGCCGGGCATCGCCGGCATCGTGCTGACATTCGGCCAGGCCGTCGATTCCAACGTGCTGATCTACGAGCGCATGCGCGAAGAGTTCCAGCGCGGGGCCGACATGCGGACCGCCATCCGCCTCGGGTTCTCGCGGGCCCTCTCGCCGATCGTGGACGGCAACATATCGAACCTCATCATCTGCGCGGTCCTCTCGTTCGGGACCCAGGAGATCCGCGGCTTCGCGGTGACCCTTGGCATCGGGGTCCTGACGACGCTGTTCAGCAGCCTGGTCGTGAGCCGGCTGATCTTCACCGTGCTGGTGGAGCGTTTCGGTTGGCGCCGGACCTCGCAGCTTCCCATGGCCGTCCCGCTCGTGCAGCGGCTCCTGTCGCCCCACGTGAACTGGATGAAGCACCGCTGGGCGCTCCTCGGCGCCCTGGTGGTGTTCCTCATCGCCAGCGCCGCGATCACGGTGCAGCGCGGGTCCAGCCTCCTGGGCACGGAGTTCCGCGGCGGCACGCAGGTCGAGCTGCAGTTCAAGACCGACCCGCAGACCAAGCAACCGGTCACGTTGACGCGCCTGCAGGTTCAGCAGCGGCTGTCGGAGCTCGCCCGCGCGGCGGCGCCGACTGACCCCGTGCACGTACTCCAGGAGGTGGATGTCCTGCCGGTCGAGCCGCGCCAGGACGGCGTGACCTCCGACCGCTTCAAGATCCGCTTCGCGCACACCGCTGACGAGAGGGCGGTGCTCGCGGCGATCACCCGGCAGTTCGGCGATGTCATGGACAGCCTCGGGGCGCTCAGCTTCGCCGGCGCCGATGCGGCGGACGTGCGGGCGGCGCCGGTCCACCCGGTGCTGGCCGGGGCGCTCGGCGAGAACATCAACCGCCCGGCGTTGCGCGACGACGTGGGCGCCTACCTGGGCGGGGCGGTGATCGTGCTGGACCGGATCGAGCCGCCGACCAGGCGCGAGTCGCTGGTGGCCCGGCTCGAGGAGATGCGTCAGCAGCCCGAGTACGCCGACACGCTGCTGCGCGCCCGCGAGGTCCGCGTCATCGACGGGGACGACGGCGCGGTGAGGGCGGCGGTCGTCCTGGTCCGGGACGAATCGGCCAGCGCCATCGGCGACCCGGACCGGTGGGAGCGTGAGGTCGGCGCTCGCGAATGGCGCCTGGTCAAGGACGCGCTGACCCGTACCAGCCAGCCGGCGAGCATCGAGTCGTTCAGCCCCGCCATCGCGCGGACGTTCGTGGCCCAGGGGATCGTCTCGATCGCGCTGAGCCTGCTTCTGCTCACCATCTATGTATTCGCGCGGTTCGGCACCGTCCGGTGGGCGGTCGCCGCCACGCTCCCGCTGTTCGCCGACGCCATCGGGATCGTGGGGCTGATCGCGGTGGCGCAGCTGCTCTACGAGAACCCGCATACGAACGGGTTCGCTCGCGCCATCGGCCTCCGGCCCTTCAAGTTCGATCTGCCCCAGGTCGCGGCCATGCTGACCATCGTCGGGTACTCCCTCAACGACAAGATCATCATCCTGGACCGTATCCGCGAGAACAAGGGGAGACTCCCCTACGCCAGTTACGCGGTCGTCAACAGTTCGATCAACCAGACGCTCAGCCGGACGATCATCACCGCGGGCGCGCACATGATCACCACCATCGTCCTGTATGTCTTCGGCGGCGAGGCGGTGCGCGGCTTCGCCTACACGTTCAACCTCGGCGTGCTCCTGGGGACGTACACGTCGATCGTCTCTACGCCGCTGGTCTGGTCGAGGCTTTCCGACCCGCACCTCCCGCCGGAGACCCCGCCGGGCGCGGGCAGCGCCGCCCGCCTGCCGAGCAAGTCGCCCAACGGGCAGGCCGGGACGGTGCCGTCGGCCGGCGGTGGGTCGCGCAGGAGCAGCGCATGACCGACACCCCGGGGCGCTTCTGTCTCGCGATCGGCGCACCGGCGTGCGGCCGGGTTATCAGGATCGTCGCCGGAACCTATTCATCAATCGGGGCGGCGTCGCCGATGGTATGGGTGCGCAGCCTGGAGCGCGTGCATCCCCAGGAGGCGGGCAGGGGCGGCGGCGGGCAGGGCGCGGCATGAGCGGGCCTGAGCCGACGGTAAGCCGGGAGAGTCGGCCATGACGGACACGCCAACGCGGATATTCGGGCTGCTGTGCGTGCTGGTGGGGGTGTGGGTGGTGACGTACTGGGTGTACGAGCCGAAGCCGCCGCCGATCACGTTCGATGATCGGCCGCCGGCGTTGGCGGCGGTGCGAGGCGCGAGACCGGGACGGGCGAGCGCGGTGGGCGTCGGGAGCAACAGCGCGGGGGATGGCGCGCGGGAGGCGGTGCGCCCACCGGCCGGTCCCGAGCCGGTTCGGAAGGTCAAACCGCCGGCGCCCAAGGTGGAACCGAAGGCGGAGGCGGCGACGACCGTGCGGGTCGTGGCGCCGAAGTTCCGCGAGATCATGGTGCAGCGCGGCGATCGGGGCTGGGCGGACATCGCCGAGCGGGAGTACGGAGACCGGAAACTGGGCGAGGCGATCAGCCGCGCCAACCCATTCGTGACGGAGGACAAGCTGCGTCCGGGACGGACGCGGCTGCAGATACCGGTGGACCCGGGGAACATCCAGGGCAGGCTGGTGCGTGAGACGGCGCCGGGGGGGAACGGGACGGGCGGCGGGGCGAAGGCCGAGCCCGCGCCGGCGGAGCCGCAGACCATCGATTACATCATCGTCGAGAACGACACGCTGTCGGGGCTGGCCAAGCAGTTCTACGGCAAGTCAGCGATGTGGGAGACGATCTACGAGGCGAACCGGGACGTGATCCCGGACCCGGAGCGGATGCCGCTGGGCAAGACGATCAAGATTCCGGTGGTCCCGGGGACTGCGAGCGAGCCCGGGCGATAGGCGGAGTCGGGGGGGGCGCGGAGGACGGCGTTGTCGAAGATCAGGCGGATCCTGGTGACGGGCGGGGCGGGGTTCCTGGGCTCGCACCTGTGCGACCGGCTCGTCGAGCAGGGGCACGACGTGATCTGCGTGGACAACTTCTTCACGAGCCAGAAGAACAACGTGGTACACCTGCTGGGGCGGCCGAACTTCGACTTGATCCGGCACGACGTGACGCACCCGCTGTGGCTGGAGGTGGACGAGGTGTACAACCTGGCGTGCCCGGCCGCGCCGGGGCATTACCAGTACAACCCGA
>JBGPGM010000090.1:0-7408 GCA_041483855.1 Phycisphaerae bacterium
CATCCCCACTCGGGACACTCGCATGAGAGTGGTCCTCCGACCTGTGCGCCTAGGTCCCGTCACCTCCAGCGCCGGCGGCCGATCGTCACGGTCGGCATCGCGGAAAGGATCAACATGCTTACGGGTGTATCCGGAGCGTCGCGGCTGTGGCCGCGGAGCGGATCTTCCCACTTGACGGCCAGGATCGGATGGGCGGTGTGCGCGGCGGTGCTCGGCATGTGCGCGCTCGCGTCCGCGCCGGCGCGGGCGCAGCCGGTCGAGTGGACCCAGCCGGTGGTCAGCCACCCCTCGCCACGGTTCGGGCACGCGCTGGCCTACGACGCGGCCCGCGGCGTGACCGTGCGCTTCGGGGGCTACACGGGCCTCGGTTACAACCGCGAGACCTGGGAATGGAGCGGGGCCGCCTGGACCCAGCGGGCCGTCAGCGGCCCCTCGCCGCGGAGCTGGCATGCTATGGCCTACGACGCGGCCCGCGGCGTCACCGTGCTCTTCGGGGGCGACACGAGTTCCGGCCTAAACGGCGAGACCTGGGAATGGGACGGGACCGCCTGGACCCAGCGGCTGGTGGGCGGCCCGTCGCCACGGGCCTACCACACGATGGCTTACGACGCGGCCCGCGGCGCCACGGTCCTCTTCGGGGGCCGCGACAACAACGGCAACGCCAACGGCGAGACCTGGGAATGGACCGGGACCGCCTGGACCTTGAGGTCCTTCACCGGCCCCGCGCCGCGGTTCGACCACGCGATGGCCTACGACGCGGTCCGCGGCGTGACCGTTCTTTTCGGAGGCTTCAACGGCAGCATCCGCAACGGCGAGACCTGGGAATGGAACGGGACCGCCTGGACCCAGAGAGTGGTCAGCGGCCCCTCAGCGCGGCTCGGGCACGCGATGGCCTATGACGCCCCCCGCCGAGTGACCGTCCTCTTCGGGGGCAGCAACGCCTTCGATTACAACGGCGACACGTGGGAATGGAACGGGACCGCCTGGACCCAGCGGGTGGTCAGCGGCCCCTTGGCCCGGTGGAACCACGCGATGGCCTACGACGCCGCCCGCGGCGTGACCGTCCTCTTCGGGGGCTCCACTGGCACCACCAACGGCGAGACCTGGGGGCTGCGAGTGACATGCGCGGCTGACTTCAACGGCGATGGCTCCGTCAACTCGCAGGACTTCTTCGACTTCCTCGCGGCGTTCTTCGCCGGCGCGCCGAGCGCGGACTTCAACCACGACGGGGTAGTGAACTCACAGGACTTCTTTGACTTCCTAGCGGCGTTCTTCGCGGGGTGTGGGTAGGGCGCATGCGGCGCGCGGAGGGCAGGAGACCCCCGGCTGGCGCCGGGGGCTCTGATTTTCTCGACTTCCGGCGGCGGAGACGGTGAGGTGGCCGGTATCGGGGAGCCATTGGGGTGGGACTTGGCGGTTTTCCCGTCATTTGTCCCCTTGGTTCCACTGGTTTTCCCTTGAACCAGCCGGCGCGGGTGGTAGTCTGGACCGCGTGCCGCGGCGTCGCGCCGGCGGGCGGTGCGAGGCGGCGGGAGGCGTCGCGGCCCAACCAAGGAGAGTCAACATGAGTCGAGGGAACCGATGGGCGATCGCGGTGGGCGCGGCGGTGATGCTGGCACCGCAGGCGTTGGCGCAGAAGATCAACCAGGCGTGGACGAGCCCGAGGGGCGCGCACGAATCCAGGGTCATCAGTTGCACCGCCGCCAACCCGCCCGCGGGCGGCAACATCGCCATGGACGACTGGATCTGCCCGGCGACCGGGGCGATCACCAGCGTGCAGTGGTGGGGGATCGTCAGCGTCCCCGCCCAGCTCACGCGCCACTACTACATCGCGATCTGGAACCACAACCCCACCGCCTGCCGCCCCAACAACCGCGTGTACCAGGCGTGCGTCACGCCGAGCACCGTGGCGGTGGGATACGACTGCCGCCAGCGGATCGTGTATCGCTTCAGCGCGTCGCTGGCCGCGCCCTATTTCACGCAGGTGGTGGGCACGCACTACTGGCTGCAGGTGTCCGAGGACGACAGCGGGAGCGTTAACGTGGGCACGGAGGACTTCCGCTGGTCGTCGCACCTGCCGATCAGCCCCACGCCGCTGTGCCCTGCTGTGCAGCTTCGGGCGGACGGCGTCTTCACGCAGCCGACCCCGGACGATTGCATCCCGGCGGTGGGGACGGACCTGGCGTTCCGCCTCTTCGGCACCATCATCATCGGGGTGATCCCCTTCCCGCTCCCGGGGCCGTCGGTCTTCCTGATGCAGATCAAGGACGCAGCCGGCCAGGTGCTCGAGACGATCCCCGTGGAGCCCAGCGACGACGGGCGCTTCGAGGTCGAGCCCGACTCGCCGCCGGGCCCGTACATGATCGAGATGGTGGGCATGGGCCTGACCGGGATGACCGCTCAGCTCGACCTCCAGCCCGACATGGAGAACCGCGTCGTCCTGCCGCCCCCGTGCCTGGCCGACTTCAACCGTGACGGGCGGCAGAACTCTCAGGACTTCTTCGACTTCCTGGCGGCGTTCTTCCGACCGTGCCCGTAGAGTGATGGAAGGCCCGGGCAGTCAGGGGCAAGCGGGCGGCGCCGGCGAGCAGGCGGTGGAGGCCGCGGAGCACGCGCCGCCCGGCGCGTGGTTGCACCACAGGCCGGTGGAGGGCACGCAAGCAAGGCCGTTCGGGCAGCAGCAGCGATCGTTCACCCCGGCGGAAACGGCGAAGAGGCGTGCGGCCATAGCCTGGCCGATGGCGCCGGCCTGCGGCGGCGTGAGGCTCTGCCGGCTCCGGAAGAGCAGGTCGCCGACCTGGAGCGTGCCCGCGTTGGCGGTGACCGCCGCGACGGCCTGGGCCCGGTCGAGCGACTGCTGCGCCGAGGCCGCGAAGGGCGGGAAGGCGAGCCCGGCGGTGCGGACGAGAGTGAAGGCGGACTCGACCGTGGGGTTCGTGCCCTGGCGGATGGTGAGGATCTGGCCGATGGTCATGCCGGCGCTGGCCGTGGCGGCGTTGGTCAGCGCGGTGGTGATCGCGGATTCGTCGGTGGGCGCGCCGATGCACTGGGTGGCGCCCGGGAGGCGGTGGATGATCGCGGGCGCGAGCTGGGCCACCGTGGAGTTCAGGGCCTGCGCGAGGGTGAGCTGGCCGTAGAGGTAGAGGAGACGGTTGAGCGTGTCGTAGTTCGCCTGGAGCGCGGGCGGGTCGGAGGCGGCGCCGTCGATGGTTGTGCGGATGTCGGGGAAGGGGCAGGCCTGGCATCCGACCGGGGGCGCGAAGAAGCACGAGAGGAAGTCGAAGAAGTCCTGGCTGTTCGTCACGCCGTCGTGGTTGAAGTCGGCGTTGCCGTTGAAGAACGAGGTGAGGAAATCGAAGAAGTCCGGGCTGTCCACGTGGGCGTCGTGGTTCCAATCGCAGGGGCAGGGCGGGCTGTTGATCGTGAAACTCTGGCCGGCGTTGTTGGTGAACACGGCGGCGCCGGTGGTCAGGGCGTAGTCCGCGGCGTTGTTCGTGCTCGGCGCCGTGGCCGGGCCCGGGAAGAGCAGCGCCCGTGGGCCCGAGGAGGGCAGCGGCCCGGGCCACGGCGGCCCGAAGTTGCCGTCCGCGTCGTTGGCGGTCGATCCGAAGGTCGGGCCGGTGTACGACGAGCCGCCGAAGCACACCATCCAGTAGATCGTGCCGAAGTAGTCTTCCCACGTGATCCGGCCGGCGGCGAGGTACGACGCGGGGATCAGGTTGGTCATGATCGCGTCGGGCGTGGTCGGGGGCGAGGTGCTGTTGAGGAAGTTGACGCTGCACACGAGGACGCGCAACCCCGGGGCCTGAAGGGGCACCGGGCCGGAGAAGGTGGCGAGGAGGATTGGGTGCAGGCCGGCCGCGTCGTACGCCCGCAATCGGCCGTTCTGGACCTGGTTCTGGAAACTCATCCGCATGCGGAGTTGGATCGCCTGTTTGGTGGTGTCGCCGTTGACCCCCCCGATGAGTTGCTCGATCTGCATCAGGTGGAACTGCGCCCGCGCCGTCGCGGTGCCCAGCCCGACGATGGCAAGGGCCGTAACACCCAGCCAAGCCCATCGTGCGCGTGCGGTCGCCGGCATGAACTCATCTCCGGGCACTGCGGTGCTTCAGGGGCATCCGGCGAAGAAGGCGGTGAGGAAGTCGAAGAAGTCCTGGGAGTTGGTGACGCCGTCGTGGTTGAAGTCGGCGTTGGTCGCGAAGAACGAAGTCAGGAAGTCGAAGAAGTCCTGGCTGTTGAGCGTCCCGTCGCCGTTCCAGTCGGCCTCGCACCCGATGATGATCTCGGTGACCTGGTCGGCCCAGACGTTATCGGAGAGGACGAACTCCTGGATCGTCCAGAAGCGGCGCGGGTCCGAGGGATCCAGGACCGTGGCGCTGTAGTCGCCCCAGCGGTTGAACCCGCTGCCGTCGAGGCGCTGGTAGTCGTCCAGGCCGGCGCGGAGCAGGACGGGCGGGGAGAACGTCGTCACGTTGCTGACGGTCCGGCCGACGAAGGCGTAGGCGCTGATGGGCTGCGTGGGGCTCGACCCGCTGCAGGCGATCACGGCGTCGCCGAACTCGTTGGCCGCGATGGAAGGAAAGTAGAGCGAGAGCGCCGGATCGGAGATGACGCCCTGCTGGCGGACGACGAGGGTGGCGTCATCGATCCGGACCCACCGCAGGGCCGCGCGCCCGGCGTAGCCGATCCCCTGGACGGCCCACAGGTTGCCGGCGCGCCGGACGACCGACGCGCTGAGGCGCGAGTCGCCGGTGTGGATCGCCTGGCGCTGGAAGGGGATGGGCGGCTGCGGGGCGTCGGGGGGCTCGGGGTACGCGGTGACGGTGATGAAGCCGCCGGTGGTCGAGAGGGAGGGGCTGGTGATC
The DNA here is from genome assembly GCA_041483855.1 of Phycisphaerae bacterium. Classification (GTDB taxonomy): domain Bacteria; phylum Planctomycetota; class Phycisphaerae; order Phycisphaerales; family UBA1924; genus JBGPGM01. Next base: position 4,866 of record JBGPGM010000090.1, read on the forward strand.
GGGCCGAGGATCCGCGAGCGCTTGAAGAAGCCGGTGCCGGTGTTGAACGCGGAGAGGAGGCTGTGCGGCGTCGGGGTGTTGTCGAGGTTCAGGACGGGCTGGATGCTGTAGCCGGTGCCGTTGGCGCTGACGTTCTCGAAGCGGTGCAGGTTGGCGGCGGTGGGGGGCGAGGCGAGCAGGTCGGCCTTGGGGATCACGATGAAGGTGAGGGTCACGCCGCCGCCGAACGCGTACATGTTGGCGGAAAGGAACACGCCGTCGGCGCTGACGCCGAGCGTCGGGAAATCGGCCCAGGAGGAGTTGTCGGTGTCGGAGTCGATCAGGAAGCCGGTCCAGGGGGCCGTGGGGTCGGAGGAGCTCGATACCGCGAGCAGGAAGTTGTTGGGCGCGGCGGGGTTGTCGGCGGACGAGGCGAACCATCGGCCGGAGGGGGCGTCGTAGACGACGCGGGGGTCGTACGAGTACGCCGTCACGGGCACGCCCGCCGCGGACCAGAACTGGTCGAGCGTCCGGGTCTGGACCAGGACGCCGTCGGACTTGCGGTAGACGGCGAAGCGGCCGTTAATGAGTTCGACGAAGTGGTTGACGCCCATCGCGCCGTCGGCGTCCGCGGGCGCGAAGAAGGAGGTATTGTAGGTGCTGGCGAGGAACGACCTGCCGAGGCGGTACTGGGCGCTGGCGGGCGCGCCGGTCAGGAGGGCGAGCAGAACGGCGATGGCTGGTGTGGTGCGAATGGGGGTGGGCATGGCGGGTTCTTTCGTGGCCGACCCGCCCCGATGACCCGCGGCCGTGCACGTTGGCCGCGGTCGCGGTAGTTCAAGATACCCGGCATGATCCCCGGCGCGGCAGGGTATTTCGGAATACCGGGTCGGGCGCGGGGTGTGATCGGTGCCCGTTCGCAAGGAATCGCCGTGGCGGCTGGGGGGAGGATGTCGGTGCCGGAGACCGCATCCGGCGCTCGGGCAGCCATCACGGCGCGCTCGGAAAGCGAGGGTGCGCGGGCCGCGGGCCGGCGCGGTAGAGGACGGCGATCAGGGCGCGGTGGCGCACGCCCGTGAGCGATCCGCCGCACGCGGCCAGACGAAGACCGACGCGACATAGGGCCTTCACGGCTCCACCTCACCTCTTGACCTCTTCACCGCCCACTCCCACCGCCTCCTCCACCTTCATCTTCGCCACCGATACCTTCTTCTTGCTCGTCACCGTCACCGTGTACTCTCCCGCCGCCACAAAGAACTTCTGATCCAGCGTCGCGTCCGGGCTGGTGATCCGCTCCGTTTCCTCGCGCTGCAGGTCCCACACCACGCGGTTGAGCCCCGGCGCGTTCGCGCCCGTGAGCTTCGCCACCGGCGTGCCCGTTGCGTCGGAGATCGACACCTCCACCTTCTCCCCGTCGTACTCGCGCACCCAGTACGTGATCACCGCCCCGAGCGGCGGATTGCCCGCGCGGAACTGCCGGTCGCTGAACACCCCGAACCCGCGCCACCCGGTCTGTCTTCCGCGGCACGCCCGGATCGGGAATACGTGCAGGTCCCTGGCCATGACCTCCGGCGTCAGCCCCGAGACCGCCGACGCGTCATCGAGCACGTAGATCGAGCGCCCGTGCGTCGCCGCCACCACGTCGTGCGTCCGCGGGTGGATCTTGATGTCGTCCACGCCCACGTTCGGCAGCGACTCCCCCTGCCACCGCACCCAGTGCGCCCCGCGATCGACGCTCAAGAAAAGCCCTCGCTCGACGCCGAGCCACAGGACGTTCGGGTTATCCGGGTCTTCCCGCGCCACGTGCGCCCAGCCCACATCGGACGGCAGATCGCTCGTGATGGTCTTCCAGTTCTTGCCCTGGTCCGTCGTCATCATCACGTGCGGCTCGTAATCGCCGCTCCGGTGCCCGTCCACCGTGATGTACGCAACCCCGGTGTCAAACCGCGACGCCTCGATCCGCGAGATGTACCTGCAGTCCACTTCCTTCGGCGTGACGTCCGCCCAGTTCTTGCCGTCGTCCGTGGTCACGTGCACGCGCCCGTCGTCCGTCCCCGCCCACAACAGCCCCGCCGCCGTCGGCGACTCGCACAGCGCCACCACCGTCCCGTGCGTTTCGGCCTCGCTCCCCACGGTCTGCACCTTGAGCGGGTCGTTGTGCGAAAGGTCGCCGCTGATGCACTCAAAGAAATCCCCGCCGTGCAGGAGCTTGAACACGCAGTTCCCGCCCATGTACAGCGTCGTCCCGTCCTCCTTCTTCCCGTGTCTTGACACGAAGAACGGCGAGTCCCAGTTGAAGCGGTGGCGAGTCTGCGATTCCTTCGCCTCCGCCTTGATCAGCTTCCGCTCGTGCGTGCGCAGGTTGTTCCGGATGATGACCCCGCCCTGCGACTCTGCGTAGATGATGTCCGCATCGCTGGGATCGAACCCGAACTGGTACCCGTCCCCGTCGAACACGAACTGCCAGTTGTCGTTCATGATCGCCGCGCCAGGCTCGCCCGGCTTGTCCCCCGGCGCGATCAGCGGCGTCCCGTTCCACCCCATCCACGATCCGTTGTCCTGCA
>JBGPGM010000091.1:0-7336 GCA_041483855.1 Phycisphaerae bacterium
CACGCCCTCGGCGACGTCTTCATGGACCGCATCGAGGGGTGCCGGTCGGAGATCGCCAAGCAGCCGCCGCAGATCGCCGAACGCGCCGCCGTCAGTCCGGGCAACGTCTTCGTCGGTTTCGACGCCTACAAGAAAGTCATCGCCACCGACGCCGACATCGTCATCCTCGCCACGCCCCCCCACTTCCGCCCCATTCATTTCGCCGCGGCCGTCGAGCGCGGCAAGCACGTCTTCATGGAAAAGCCCATCGCCGTCGATCCCACCGGCATCCGCTCCGTCATGGAATCCGGCAGGAAGGCCGCGGCCAGGAACCTCTCCGTCGTCGCCGGCACGCAGCGTCGCCACGAGGTCTGCTACAACGAGGCCCGCCGGCGCATCCAGGACGGCGCGATCGGCAATGTCGTCTCCGCCGCCGTCTACTGGAACATGGGCGGCCTGTGGATGAACCAGCGCAAGCCCGAGTGGAGCGACATGGAGTGGCAACTGCGCAACTGGCTCTATTTCACGTGGCTCTCCGGCGACCACATCTGCGAGCAGCACGTCCACAACCTCGACATCGCCTCGTGGTACATGGGCCAGCCCCCCACCCAGTGCCAGGGCATGGGCGGCCGCCAGGTCCGCACCAGCCCGGAGTACGGGCACGTCTTCGACCATTTCGCCTGCGAGTTCACCTACCCCGGCGGACGGCGCGTCACCAGTTACTGCCGCCAAATCGATGGTTGCGCCGGGCGCGTTGAGGAGGTCATCTACGGCGTCGATGGCTACGCCTCGCTCGCCCAGTTCGGGCACGCCCAGATCTTCGGCAAGAGCCCCTGGAAGTGGACCGGCGAGCAGACCCCGCCCTATACACAGGAGCACAAGGACCTGGTCGCCTCTATACAGGGCAGCGGCCCCTACCTCAACCACGCCCAGCGCATCGCCGAGAGCACCCTGCTGGCCATCATGGGCCGCATGTCCGCCTACACCGGCAAGACCGTCTCCTGGGAGCAGGCCCTCGACTCGAGGCTCGACCTTTCGCCCCCCGCCTATGAGATGGGTTCCCTCTCCGTCTCCGAGGTCGCCGTGCCCGGGCGGACCCCGCTGATCTGACCCATCGCGCCCACCGGCATCCGCCCACCTAAGGAGGACCCCATGCACCGCCGAGACTTCCTCGCCGCCTCCATCGCCGCGACCACCATCGCCGCGGCCCCTGCCGCCCGCGCCCGGACTCAACCCCCGCCCGGCTCTGCCGGCGCCGGGCCCCTCAAGGCCCGCCTCAAGCAGTCCGTCTGCCGTTGGTGCTACGGCGGCATGTCCGTCGACGACCTGTGCAAGAACGCCGCGGCCATCGGCCTCAAGTCCGTCGAACTCCTCGGCGAGAAGGAGTGGTCGATCCCCGCCAAGTATGGGCTCACCTGCGCCATGGCCAACGGGCCGACCACCATCCCCGAGGGCTTCAACCGCGCCGAGAACCACGATGGCCTCGTCAAGGAGTCCGAGCGGCTCCTGCCGCTGGTCAAGGAAGCCGGCCTGCCCAACATGATCGTGTTCTCCGGCAACCGCAGGGGCATGTCCGACGCCGACGGGATCAAGAACTGCGTCGCCGGCCTCAAGCGCATCACCCCCCTGGCGGAGAAGCTCGGCGTCACCATCTGCATGGAACTGCTCAACAGCAAGGTGGACCACAAGGACTACCAGTGCGACCACACCCCCTGGGGCGTCGAGGTCGTCAAGCGCGTGGGCTCCCCGCGATTCAGACTGCTCTACGACATCTACCACATGCAGATCATGGAGGGTGACGTCATCCGCACCATCCGCGACAACTTCGAGCACATCGCGCACTACCACACCGGCGGCGTCCCCGGCCGCCACGAGATCGACGAGACCCAGGAACTCACCTACGCCGCCGTCTGCCGCGCCATCGTTGAAAAGGGGTTCACCGGCTACCTCGCCCAGGAGTTCATCCCCAGCCGCGACCCCATGACCTCCCTCCGTGCCGCCGCCGCGCTCTGCGACGTCTGACGGACGCCCGTACTCATGCCGCGAGACCTGCCCATGCCAGTCCTCCGCGCCTGCCTGCTCGTCATCGGCGCCCTCGCCGCCACCCATGCCCTCCGCGCCCAGCCCCCCGAGCCCACGCCTCCGGCCAAGCCCGACGCCGCGCCCGCCGCCAGCGCCTCTCGCGACGATTCCGCCGCCGAGGGACTGGGCTGGCGCCTCGGCACCCAGGCCTGGACCTTCCGCGACCGCACCGCCTTCGAAGCCGTGGACACCGCCCACCGCCTTGGCCTGAAGTACATCGAGTTGTACCCCGGACAGCCCCTCAGCCCGGACCATCGCGACGCCAAGGTCGGCCCCGACCTGACGCCCGATCAGCGCGCCGAACTCAAGAAACACGTCGCCTCCGCCTCCGTGACCGCCGTCAGTTTCGGCGTCGTCAACTTCGCCAAGGACGAGGCCGCCGCCCGCAAGGTCTTCGACTTCGCCAGGGACATGGGCCTCGAAACGATCACTGGCGAACCCGCGCTCGACGCCTGGGACCTCGTCGCCCGCCTCTGCGACGAGTACCGGATCAACCTCGCCGTCCACAACCACCCCAAGCCCGCGACCTACTGGAATCCCGACACCGTCCTGGCCGCCGTCAAGGATCGCTCCTCGCGCCTCGGCGCCTGCGCCGACACCGGGCACTGGCCCCGTTCCGGCCTCGTCGCGCTCGACTGCCTCAAGAAACTCCAGGGCCGCATCCTCACGCTCCACTTCAAGGACATCGCCGGCGGCGTTGACAAGCCCTGGGGAACCGGTGACAGCAACGCTCGCGCGATGCTCGCCGAACTCCACCGCCAGCACTTCCGCGGCGTCATTTCCGTGGAGTATGAATCCGGCGCCGGCCCCGAGCTGGAGGCCAACGTCGCCAGGTGCATCGCCTTCTTCGACTCTGTCGCCCGCGACTTGGCCGCCAAGCCGCCGGAGTAGCGTCCCCGCTCCCTTACCTCCCGGCCCTCTTTCCCCCCGCCTTCCGCTGCACCCGCACCCCCTCCAGGCCCCGGTACGTCACCAACAGCGCCCCGACGGCCGCGTAGTGCTCGAACAGGTCCTCGATCACCCGCTCCTCTCCCGGCCACGGGTACGCGAAGATCACATCGAAGTCGTTCGGGTCCAGTCCCAGCTCCTCGTGCCCGCACACGCCCCCCGCCGCCAGCCACGCCGTCTCCCCGCATCGGTCCGCGAATCGCTCGCCGCCGTGCGGCACGAAACTCCCGCACGCGTACTCCACGCTCAGGCCGAAGTCCGACGCCAACTGGCGCGCCGCCTCCACCAGCTCCGGGTCGATCTCGATCCCGCACGCGTCGTACCGCAGGATCGCCCCCAGCGCCGCCACCACCCCCATCCCGCTCCCCCACTCGCACAGCGCATTGCCCGGCGCGGCGTGCCCCGCCGCGATCGCCCGAAGCACCCCGTGCACCTGCACGAAGTCGCTGGGCACGAACGCCGGCACCGGTGTCGCCCGCCGGCGTTCGATGAAACGCTCGATCCGCGATTCGGCCTCGCGGATCAACTTCATCACCGCCGCCGACGCCGGCGTCACATCCGCCGACAGGTTCACATCCACCAGCGCCACCCGCACATCCTACCGCAGGCCACGGGTAGTTTGCCGAGGTCCCCGCCTGGCCGCCGACCTAAGCGCTTGAATCACCGGAACTTACGGACGCACGCACGTCGCCCGCACCAAACCAGACGTGCCACTCCGTTGTCCGACGCACCCGCGCGCACGCCGCCGGCGCCTCCGGCGCACGCTCCGTGTTTGTCTTGCACGGTGCCCCCGGGCTCGGTATCCTGCCCGCCGTTCGGAATCCCGCGGTAGCGGGCCGTCGGCCTGCCCTTCCCCGACGCCCCGATGCATCGGAACGCGGAACCTGTCATCGCCATGTCGGCGATCGCCTCCACGCTGGCCCGCACCGCCACGGCCCTTTCCTCCACAATCCGTTCGGGTGAACGCACCGCCCTTGGCCGTCGGCGCCACCCTCGTTCCGGAAGAGTTTCCACGAGAAAGGAGCACTTGCATGATTCCCACTGCGCTCTCTGTGCTTGCGCCAGGCGTCGCGACGCCGATCCACCCGCCATCCGTCCGGCCACAGATCGCCCGCGCTTCGGTCCTGGTCGGCACCCTCTCCCTCGTCCTCGGCGTGACGACTTCCCTGAACGCCCAGGACGCCCGTCCCATCACCCAGGCCGAGAAGGACGCCCTCCGACCGCCCCCCGACCCGAACGAGCCGCGCGGCACCTGCTCGGGTACCGCCCTGGGCCTCTTCTACCCCTTCAACCGCAACAACACCGCCGGCTGGACCCTGGCCATGCCCCGCAACGATGACGGCTCCTCCGCCCTCATCAATCTCGGCTTCACCTTCCAGTTCTACGGCGTGAACTACACCTCCTGCTTCATCAACAACAACGGCAACATCACCTTCGGCGCGTCCTATTTCCCCTATGTCCCCACGGGCTTCCCCAGCGCCACGGTGCCCCCGATGATCGCTCCCTTCTGGGCCGACGTCGACACGCGCAACGTCGTCACGGGAACCGTCTGGTACAAGATCATCGATTCCAACAACGGCGGCCTGCCGGATACGCTCATCGTCACCTGGGACAACGTCGGCTACTTCAATCAGCACGCCGACCTCCTCGACACCTTCCAGCTCGTCATCTCGAACTTCACGAACCCGTTGTTCCCGCCCGGCGCCAACGTCTGCTTCGACTACGACAACATGTGCTGGACCACCGGCGACATCAACGGAGTCGGCGGCTTCACCAGCCCCCCCAGTCCCACCATCGGCAACGCCACCGTCGGAATCAACCGCGGCAACGGCACTGACTACTTCCAGATCGGCCGCTTCGGCGTCAACAGCTCGATCTATGACGGCCCCTTTGGCAACGCCGACGGCGTCTCCTACCTGGACAATCGGCGCTTCTTCTTCAACACGCAGTCGGGCAACGTGCCGCCCATCGCGGCCAGCCTGCCGACCAACAACACGTACACCGTCCCCGCCGGCCAGATCCTCAACCAGCAGATCCAGTTCCTCAGCCCCGAGTTCGGGCAGACCACCACGATCACGACCCTCGACCAGGACGGCGCGGTGCCGGCCGGACTGGTCCTCACCCCTGCCAGTGGCAACGTGGCGACGCTCGACCTGGACTGGACCACCGGCTGCAACGACGTCGGGACGTACACGGTGATTGTGACGGCCCGCGACAACTTCGTGCCGCAGGGCGTTACGACCGTCAACCTGACTATCCGCGTCACCGAGGTCAACGCCGTCCCGACGGTCAGTATCACCGCGCCCTCGCCCTTCTCCGGCATCTGCTCGACCCAGAACATCGTCGGCACCGCGACCGGCACCAACTTCAACTCCTATGTCCTTGAATACAGCGCCAACCCGGCCGGGCCATTCACGCTGATCACCTCCAGCACCACGCCCGTCGTCAACGGCATCCTCGGCACCTGGAATACCGCGGCCGTGCCGGTCGGCTACTACTTCGTCCGCCTCAGGGCCACCAACGACTGCGGGCCCAGCGCCTCCTTCACCACCGTCTTCATCAAGTGCGGCCCGGCGACCATCGCCACGCAGCCCTTGCCCCAAATGGCCCTGGAAGGCGGCCGGATCTGTCTGCGCGTTGTCGACGGATCGTTCTGCAGCGCCGGCTTCCAGTGGCAGCGCAACGGCGTGAACCTGGTCAACGGCCCCCGCATCTCCGGTGTCAACACCGATGAGCTGATCATCTCCCCCACGCAACTGGCCGATTCCGGCAGTTACCGGTGCGTCCTGACCAACCTGTGCAGCACCGTGAACAGCAACGCGGTGCTCGTCACCATCGGCTGCCGCTCCGACTTCAACGGCGACGGCGTCACCAACAGCCAGGACTTCTTCGACTTCCTCACCTTCTTCTTCGGCACCTGCCCGTGACCCGGTAACGCCGACATCCCTTCCTCCTCAGGCGGGCCCACGCCCGCCTTTTTTTCGCGCGCCCAGTCGCGGCCCGATCGGTGCCGGTCAGGTCCCCGCGTCCTCGGGCTCCCATCCGCCGCCCAGCGCCTTGTACAGCGCGATCAGGTCCGCCGTCACCGTCCGCTCGCTCTGGACCAGCTGATCCTGCAGCGTGTACAGGTCCCGCTGCGCGTCGAGCACGTTCTGGAAGTCGGTCAGCCCGCGCGTGTAGAGGTCGTTGGAGAGCTGAACGGACCGCTGCGCGGCCGCGACCGCCAGCGCAAGCGAGCCGCGCCGGACCTGCTCGCGCGAGTACGCGACCAGGGCGTTCTCCACGTCCTCGAACGCGGTCAGGACGGTGCGGTCGTAGCGGGCCAGCGCCTGGGCGGCGCGGGCGTCCTGCACCCGGATGTTGTTGCGGACCATGCCGGCGTCGAAGACGTGCCAGCGCACGCCCGGCCCGAAGGAGTACGCGAGCGAGTCCCCCTCGAAGAGGCTGGCCAAGCGCGAGCTCTCCAGCGCCACCGTGCCCGTCAGGGTCACGCGCGGAAAGAGGTCGGCCGTGGCCACGCCGATGCGGGCTGTCGCGCCCGCCAGGTCGCGCTCGGCGCCGCGGATGTCGGGCCGGCGGCGCAGCAGGTCGGAAGGAAGCCCGACGGGGACTTGCGATGGCGCGCTGGGGATCGGCCCCGCGCCGGCCAGCTCGTCGCTCAGTGTGCCCGGGTTCTGGCCGAGCAGCACGCCGAGCCGGTGCACGGCCTGCTTGGCCCCGGTTTCGAGGGTCGGGATCTGCGAGCGGGTCGTTTCGAGGTTGGATTGGGCGCGGGTGGTGTCCAGTTCGCTCGTCAGACCAGCGTCAAATCGCGCCCGCGTCAGCCCCAGCGTGTCTTCCTGCGCCTTGACGTTCGCCTGCGCGATCCCCAGCCGGTTCTGGAACGAGCGCAGTTCGACGTAGTTCCGCGCCACCTCTGACACCAGCGTCACCAGCACGTCGTGCCGCGCCTCCTCGGTCGAATCGATGTCGGCATCCGCGGCCTCGACGGAGCGCCGCACGCCCCCGAACAGGTCCAGCTCCCAGCTGGCGTCGAAGCCGGCGATGAAGAGGTCGCTCGCCTGGCCGCGGGTGCCGGTCGTGGTGCCGCCGGACCCCGTGCTGTCGCCGCCGGTGAGGCCGACGCCGCTTGTGGTGTTCGCGCTGGAACGCACCCGCGTATAGGACCCTTTGGCATCCACGCCGGGAAGGAGCGCGCTGGCCGCGATGCCGCGTTGGGCGCGAGCCTCGCGCACCCGCGCCTCGGCCAGGCGCAGGTCCAGGTTGGCGGCGACAGCTCGCGTCACCAGGCCGTCGAGCGTCGGGTCGTTGAGCGTGGTCCACCACC
>JBGPGM010000092.1:0-7316 GCA_041483855.1 Phycisphaerae bacterium
CCTCGAGCTTGGTCGCCTCGTCGATGACCTGCTCGCGCAGGGGGATCCCGAAGGTGAAGAGGATGCGTCGAGCGGCGGCGCGATCGAGGGCGGTGCGCTGGCCGTCGGGGCCCTGGGACTGGATAGGGCGGGTCAGGGCGTCCACGAAGGACTCGGTACCCAGGGCGAAGTTGCGGACGAGGCGGAGGCGCCCGCCGGTGCAGGCGGTGAGCACCGAGCCGTGCTCGCCCAGGCGCAGGAGCAGGATGGTGCCGCCGTCCTTGGCGGCGCGGGCCAGTTGGGTGACCTTGCGGACCGCGGCGACCGTGGCCGGCGCCTGGGCGGGCAGGATCGTTCGAGGCTGAAGGCCGGCCTGCTGGACCCATTGGACGATGGCGCTGGTAGACGCATCGGTATCGGCAACGCCGAGGGTGTGGACCTGTCGCGCCGCCGGCCCCGCCGCGCCGCCCTTGACGGCCGGGTCAACCCACACGCGCTCGGAGGCGTTGGGGTTGTCGCCCAAGGGGAAGGCGACGGCGTCGGTCATGGCGAGCATCGTGGCGCGCACGGCCGCGGCCTTGCCGGCGGAGAAGGGGCAGGCGAAGACGGAGGCCAGGGAGTCGCGGCTGGTGTAGAGGACCGAGACGGGCGACCCGCGGAGCTTGAGTTCGTCGACCCAGGTATGCAACGTGTCGGTGAGGCGGGCGAGGCCCTCGGGCCACTTCTCGGCGAAGTCGGCGGCATCGACGAGGTGGAGGCGAGTGGCAACGATGGACCGCCCGCTCAGGACAGCCATCTCCAGGCGCGTCTGGGAGATCTCCACAACGACCTGCTTGCCTGCCACCTTGGTATTTCCTTATCCGGACGTATGGACGTACAGCGAGCCGGCGGGGAATGGGGCCTCGCCTATCGAGATATCGGCGGTCGGCGGGGGGGGCTTGCGTACCGGGCGGAGGGCGGAGGCGGATCGGGCGTGTAACCTCGGCGGCGCAGGGGATGGGGGTTTGTTCTCCCCCACGGCGTGCAGGGCCGATCCGCTCAAGGCGCGTGCGCTACGGAGCGACCTCTGTCCAGAGCCTGGCGGTGCCGGGGGTGTTGCCGGCGGGCTCGTTGGGGAGCATGAAGACCTCGCGGGGAGCGGGGCCGCTGACGTTGTCCTCGAGATGCATGGAACTCGCGAACGTAGAACCGTTCCAGTATATCGAATCGAGTCCGCTCTGACCGCCGGACATGCCGCAGAGGGCAGTCATCTTGCTGCCGGTCATGGCGGCGGAGAGTTGGATGAGGAGGGGAATGGCGCTCAGGGCGGGGGCGGTCTGCTGGGCGCCCCAGGTCGATCCGTTGTAGACGCGATAGCGTGCCGAGGTCTGGCCGGAAGCACCCCAGATGATGACGGCGGCGGTACCGTTGGCCTGGTAGGCGACGTCGAATGCCCGGGTGCCGGTCGCGGAAGCGCTGGTCTCGACCTGGAGGTCGGTTCCCCAAACCGAGCCACTCCAGATGTTGACGTTGACGTGCGAGGAGGCGTCGAGCGTGCCGAGCATGAGGTTGTTGGCGCCGGGGTTGCCGGCCAGATGGAGCCAGAGCGGGACGGCGCCGACGGTGGGCGCCGCGGCCGCGGCCAGCCACCCCGAGCCGTCCCAGATGCGGTACTGGGGCTGGTTGCTGCCGCTGCGGCCCCAGACGACCATGCACCGGCCGCTGAGGGGCTCGTAGCAGGCGTCCACGCATTCGTCGGTCGAGGCCGAGGCGTTTGTCTCGAGGGTGACCTTGTTGCCGAACGCGCTGCCATTCCAGACCATGGCTTCGATGTCGTTGTTGTCGTCGAGGACGTAGAGCATGATCTCGTCGGAGCCGCTCTTGGGGACGAGCTTCATGAACGTCGGGTTGCCGGTCAGGAGGCTGGCCGTAGATTGCTGGGCCGACCAGGCTGCGCCGGCCCAGGTGCGGTAGTAGATGGTGGCGGAGTTGCCGGAGCGGTAGACGATCAGCCCGTCGCCGGAGACCTGCTCGTAGCCGAAATAGAATGGCCGCTCGGCAAGCGTGCCGATGGCGGCGGTCATGGCGGTGGCCGCGGCCCAGGTGCTGTTGGTCTGCACGCTGGCCTCCAGGTTGCCGCCGTGGATTGAGGCGGCGGCGATGGTCTCGTTGCGGGTGGGGCAACCCTTGAAGACGGCCCAGTACTGCTTGGCGGAGAACGTCGTGGTGTTCGCGGCGGCGCCCCAGGTAGCGCCGTTCCATGTACGGTACTGAGGGATGTTGTTGGGCCACGAGCAGTAGATCACCCGCCGGTTGGGGCTGAACCGCGCGCCGGCCTCGCCGGAGCAGGTGAAGACGTGCCGGCAGGAGCCGGATCGGCCGGTACAGGTCAGGGCGGTCTCATTGCCGACGGGGGCGGAGGTGATGACGAACCGGGCGGTGCCGAGGGCGGGGTCGTTGGCGGAGTTGCCGTCGTTGGAGATGCTGCCGATCCCGCCGTCGCCATCATCGTCGTTGTAGGTAAGGATCTCGCGGATGGCCATGTTCATGCCGGCCTCGGCGGCGTAGAAGGCCCGGACGGTATCGACTCGGTTGTCGGTCAGGTCGTGGTCGCGTGCGCCGGCGATGACGATGCCGACGACGACCAGTTGCATGACCACCAGCACGATCAGCAGGGTGATGGCGACAGTGCCCGGTGGACGGATGGGGGAGCGTCGATGCGGCATGGGACAACCCTCCGGGGTCATGGACTGCCGCCCTGCATGAGCGAGCGGAGGAAGACGCGGGTGCGGAGCGTCTCGGTGATGCCACTCTTCTGGACGGCGAGGGTGATCTGGATGCGCCGGATGGGGTCGCAGCCGGCGCCGCTGAGGGTGGCGCCCAGGGCGGCGTTGCTCTGGTCGTAGGACTGGAGGGCCAGCGAGGAGACGTTGTCCAGCAGCGTGCGGGCGGTCCCGCCGGCCTCGGTGAGCATCAGGGAAGTGCCGGTCAGGGTCAGGGTGTAGTTGGTGTTCCAGGTGATGGAGGTCGCGGAGATGGAGGTGATGTTGGGCGCGGCCGGGAGCGAGCCCTTGAGCGGGATCTCGCGCAGCGCGGTGCAGACGCGGTCCAGGGCAACGGAGAGGCGGCCGTGCAGTTCGGCGCGGGTGGCCGCTGCCCCGTAACTGTCCACAGCGGAGTAGATGATCTTGGAGGAGAGGACGACGACGGTGGCGAGGATGGTGATGGTGGTGATGGTCTCGACGAGTGTGAACGCGCGCCGGGGGAGGCGCCGTCGGGGCACGGGGATGCGGGCCATGGCCGTGTTCATGGGGTGTAGTCCGTGACGACGGTGGCCAGGGAGAGCGTTCGGGCGACGCCGGCGGCGTCGGTGAACCCGACGGTGACGGTGACCTTCTTGAAGCCGGTGCCGGCGGAGACCAGGTCGGCGGCGGTCTCGGCGATGGCGGTGGTGCGGGTGAAGCCGGCGAATCCGGTGGTGGAGGCCTCGGCGGGGTAGTTGCTGGTCAGGACGTAGGCGTAGCCGCGCGTGGTGCTGTGGCGGTCGGCGATGACGTCTTCGATCTTCTCGGTGGCCAGCCAGCGTGCGCGGGAGACCATGACGGGGTTGGCCCGCTTGGTCTGGGAGTCGCGGATGGCCCAGAACATGGTGGGGACGGCCAAGGAGAGGATGACGACCGCGATGATCGTCTCCATCAGGGTGAAGCCGCGTGGGCGTCGTGCTCTCATGAACGGGCCTCGGGTTTGGGGTTCGGGCATCGGCGTTGGGGTGCCGGGGTCAAGCCCCGGGACCCGCTACTCAGGGCAGGTACCGGGCCAGGCCGGTGCCGGGCTCGACGGTGACGGACTGGCCGGCGGAGAGGGTGATGGTGGCCGCGGAGGTGAGCAGGGTAGAGGTGCTGTCGTAGGGCTTGCCGAGCCAGTCGAAGCCGACCTCGGACCCGGTGCCGCTGGAGACGGACACGAGGTCCACGCCGGCGAAGTCGCCGGTGTTGAGGGCCTGGCTGAAGGCCTTGCCGGTGGCGGGGTCGGTGAGGGCGACGGCGTTGGCGCGTCCGGGGTTGGCGGGGACCTCGACGAGCATGGTGTAGATGTCGGTGGAGGCGTTGAAGACGACCCAGGTGCGCGTGCCGGTGGCGACGGCGCGTTCGCGGGCGTAGTTCAGGTCGCGGGCAACCTGCCGGCAGGCGACGCGCTGGCGGGAACCCTGGGCGTAGGAGATGGCCGGGGCGCCGACGGCGGCCATAATGCCGACGATCACCAGCACGGCGATCAGTTCGACCATGGAAAAGCCGCGCCCGGCGGCGAGCCGGGCGCGGTTTGAGGTGGTGACGGCGTGCGTGAGCATCGAAGCGGACCTGCTTACCACAGGTGCTCGTTGACGCCCGCGGTGGTGCTGTTGGCCCAGAACTTGCCGAGGGCGGCGTCGTAGGCCCAGCCGTTGGCGCCGGCGACGGGCGGGGTGGCGGCCCAGACCGCGGCAACGATGGTGTTGTCGTTGTTGTACGGGTTCTTGGGCAGGACCTCCTGCATGACGACGTTCTGGGTCTGCATCTCGACGAGGGTGGGGTAGGCGGGGGAGGCCAGGTTCGCCACCGAGTTGGCGTAGAAGTTGGCGATCGCGCTGCGGGTGGCGCCGAGCGTGCCGCGGCAGGACGACTCCTTGGCCTTGACGGCGTAGTCGAAGTACTTGGGGATGGCCACGCCGGAGAGGATCGCCAGGACCACGATCACGGCGATCAGCTCGATGAGGGTGAAGGCGCGGGCCACGGGCGAACGGCGGGTTGCGGCGATCATTCGGTAACTCCCATTTGGAAAAGGTGCAAACAAAGACGGCAACGGTTTCCGAGGCGCGATGCCATGGAGCGGGTGCGCTCTGACTGACTGTTTATCCGCGATCGGTGCCGGTGTCTTTACCGTTTTGGTGGAAGAGAATGGCGTTTGACGCGCGGGGGGCGGCGCAGGCTGTGCAGGCGGTCAGGGCCGAAGAGCGTGCCCATCTTCACGGGTGCGGCGAGGGCATCGGGGGAGCCCGCGGCGCGGGGCTGAATGCAGACCGCACCCGGAGGGCCGGGTGCGGGTGCGCGCTGGCGAGGAGGCGGCTCCGGGGCGGGCATCGGTGGGCTCACCAGAGGTGCTCGTTGACGCCCGCGGTGGTGCTGTTGGCCCAGAACTTGCCGAGGGCGGCGTCGTAGGCCCAGCCGTTGGCGCCGGCGACGGGCGGGGTGGCGGCCCAGACGCCCGCGACAATCGTGTTGTTGTTGTTGTACGGGTTATTGGGCAGGTTCTCCTGCATGACGTTGCCGACGGTCTGCATCTGGACGAGGGTGGGGTAGGCGCCGGTGCCGGTGTTGATGAGGCTGTTGGAATAGAAGTTGGCGATGCCGCTGCGAGTGGCACCGAGGGTGCCCCTGGTGGAGGCCTCCTTGGCCTTGACGGCGTAGTCGAAGTACTTGGGGATGGCCACGCCGGAGAGGATCGCCAGGACCACGATCACGGCGATCAGTTCGATGAGGGTGAAGGCGCGGGCGGCGGGCGAACGGCGGTGCGTCGCGAGCATCGGTTGGACCCCTTCTCAGAGTGGAACTGATTACCCCGGAAGACACGAGGGACTGATGGCCCGGTGCCGCGCGCCCCTGGCGGGACGCTCGGTGCGGTGTGGATCGGCCGGTCAGCCGATCAACTTCATCATGTCCCACATGGGCAGGAAGATCGCCAGGGCGACCACCAGCACAACCCCTGCGATCGCTACGATCAGCACGGGCTCGATGATGGTTCCGATATTCTTGGTCAGGTAGGAGGTCTCGCGGTCGTAATGGCGGGCGACGACGGCGCACATGCGGGGCATCTCGGCGGATTCTTCGCCGGCCGAGAGCATGCGCTTGGAGAAGGGAGACAGGTACGTGCAGTTGTTGAGGACGGCGGTGAGGCGTCCGCCGGAGCGGACCTGCTCGACCATGCGGTCGGCGTCGGCGATGAGCATGGGGCGGCCGGAGCCGCGCCCGGCCATCTCCAGGCTCTCGATGAGGCCCATGCCGGAGGAGAGGCTCACGCCCAGGACGCGCGCAAAGCGGCTGATGGCGGTGCCGATGAGGATGCGGTTGATGTAGGGGACCTTGTGGAGGAGCTTGTCGATGACGAAGCGGCCGCCGGGGCGCTGCCAGGCCGTTCGGAGGCCGAATATGCCGCCGACGACCACCGCCAGGTAGGCCCACCAGTAGCTCTGGATGGAGAGGCCGACGGCCATGAGGATGCGGGTGAAGATGGGGAGTTCGACGTTGCGGCTGGCGAACATGGCGGCGAACTTGGGGATGACGAATCCAACGAGGAAGGTGACGGCGGCGCTGAGGGCGGTGACGACGCAGGCGGGGTACATGAGCGCAGAGCGGACCTGCTGGCCGGTCTCGACCAGGCGTTCGAGCATCTCGGAGAGGTTCTCGAGGACCTTGGTCATGGAGCCGCTGCGTTCGGCGGCGCGGATGGTCTCGACGTAGATGTCGCCGAAGACCCTGCGGTGGAAGTCCATGGCGGTGGCGACCTGCTCGCCCGCCTCGATGCGCGTGGCGATGTCGGTGATGACGTCCCGGAAGGCGGGGTTGGTCTCCTGGGCGGCGATGCTGGCCAGGCCCTCGCTGATGGAGATGCGGGCCGAGAGCAGGACGCTGAACTGGTAGGTGAACTGGGCGATCTCACGCCCGCGGATGCGCCTGCGGCTGCGCCGGACCTTGGCTCGCCCCTGGCTGATGGAGACGGGGGTCAGGCCCATGGCGGCGACCTGGCGGTACGCCTCGGACTTGCTGCGGGCCTTGGCGGTGCCGCGGCGTTGCGTGCCGGTGGAGTCGATGGCGAGGTACTCGAAGGGCAGGGTGCTCATGCACTGAGCCTCACGGCGCCCTCGGCGGCGATCGGGTGACTGGCCTGGTCGACGGCCTCGCCGTCGCGGGAGGTGTCGGCGAGTTCGACCGCGATGACGCGCACGACTTCTTCGAGCGTGGTCATGCCGATGCGGGCTTTTTCCAGGCCGTCCATCCACATGGGGCGCAGGCCGTCGCGCATGGCCACCTCGCGCACGGCGGCGGTCGAGGCGCTGCGCTCGATCGCCTGCTGGAGGGCGGGGGTCATGCGGAGCATCTCGTAGACGCCGATGCGTCCGCGGTAGCCGCGGCTGGCGCAGCGGGCGCAGCCGGCGCCCTTGACGAAGGATCCCTCGCCGGGGCGGAGACGGAATCGGGCCATGAGCAGCGGCGCGGGCTGGTCGGGGGCGGCGCAGTCGGCGCAGACGCGTTTGACGAGGCGCTGGGCGATGATGCACAGCAGGGAGGCGTTGATGGCGAAGGGTGGGCAGCCGAACTCGGCCA
>JBGPGM010000093.1:0-7311 GCA_041483855.1 Phycisphaerae bacterium
AACGCGCAGTTCATCGAGCGGTTCTACGCGGAGGGGCGCGCGGCCGCGCAGCTGAACCACCCGAACATCGTGCAGGCGTACGACGTGGGGCAGGCGGGTGAATACCACTACTTCGTGATGGAGTACGTGGAGGGGCGCACGGTCTACGACGACATCGTCAAGCACAAGCGGTTCGCGGAGCCGGACGCGATCGACATCGTCACGCAGATCGCCGAGGCGCTGCAGCACGCGCACGAGAAGGGGCTGATCCACCGGGACGTCAAGCCCAAGAACATCATGATCAACCGCGAGGGGGTAGCCAAGCTCGCGGACATGGGCCTGGCGCGGGCCATCAGCGACAAGGAGGCCGCGGAGGCCGAGCAGGGAAAGGCCTTCGGCACGCCGTACTACATCTCGCCGGAGCAGATCCGTGGCGAGGTGAACGTGGGGCCGCCGTCGGACATCTATTCGCTCGGGGCGACGCTGTACCACATGGTGACGGGGAACGTGCCGTTCGACGGGAAGAACCCGTCGGCGGTGATGCACAAGCACCTGAAGGCGGAACTGGTGCCGCCGGACCACGTGAACCCGAGGCTGTCGGCGGGGATCAGCGAGGTCATCGAGATGATGATGGCCAAGTCGCCGCGCGACCGGTACCAGAACTGCCGGGACCTGCTGCTCGATCTGCGGAGCGTTCGGGCCGGCAAGACGCCGGTGCTGGCGCACCGGGAGATCGGGACGGCGGACTTGGCGACGCTGGCGCAGGCGGAGGCGGCGTCGCCGACGGTGATGGCGGTCGACCTGAGCCGCGGGAGGACACAGCTGCCGTTCTCGCTGTTCGTGGTCATGCTGGTGCTGCTGGCGTTCAGCGTCGTGGTCAACATCGTGCTGCTGGCGCTGCGGAACTGGGCGTGAGCGGGGCGAAGGGGGCTGGAGGGGGACGCGGGGCGTGAGGAGCCCAATAAATAAGGCCGGTTACCGGTTGCATTGACGGGGGGCGCGGGTTAGTGTTTTGACTAGGCGGGTGTTCGGGCCGATGAAGGAAAAGGGCTGGGTGGCGCCTCGGGTTCGGATCGGAGTTGCGGCCGAGTGATCAAGCGGGACGTGCAGCACAGGCGGGTCGTGGATGCACCGATCGGGCGCAGCGCTTCAGGCGATGCGTGCGCATGACCCGAACGACCCACACGCCGGGGGCGGGCTCGAAATCACCATCGCGTGGACACGCGGGTCGGGGGCGTTCCCCGGCGCCGCGCTCGCGCCCAGCCAAGGAGTAAACCACATCTCAACCGCACGTTTTTCCAGAGACCCCCGTGACGCCGCACAGGCAAGGAGGACGCGTGTCAACCACTTGATCCGGATGTCGCCGATTCGGGTGATCGGACCGAACAACGAGCAGGTCGGCGTGATCGAGACGCACGAGGCGATGAAGATGGCGGACGAGGCGGGGCTGGACCTGGTGGAGATCTCGCCGGAGGCGAGGCCGCCGGTGTGCAAGATCATGGACTACGGGAAGTACAAGTACGAGTTGTCGAAGAAGGAGCACAGCAGCCGGGCGTCGAGCAAGGCCACGGAGATGAAGGAGGTGCGTCTGGGGCGCTCGGTGAAGATCGACGCGCACGACGTGCAGATCCGGGTGGACCAGGCGCGCCGGTTCCTGATGGCGGGGCACAAGGTGATGTTCACCCAGCGGTTCAAGGGGCGCGAGATCGCCCACAAGGACCTGGGCCTGGCCCGCCTGCGCCAGGTGGCCGACAGCCTGGCGGACGTGAGCAAGCTCGAGCAGGCCCCCCGCTGGATGGGCAAGCAGGCCAGCATCATCCTGGCGCCGGACAAGGTGAAGGTCGATGCCGTGAAGCGGAAACTGGCCAAGGAGAAGGCGGCCAAGGAAGGGATCAGCGTGGAGGCCGCGCACAAGGCGATCGAGGAAGCGCCGCTCCCGCCCGAGCCGCAGACGGTCCCGAGCGGCGCCGCGGGCGACGAGGGGGAGGACTGAGCCGACGCCGGGGGAGTGTGAAGGGCCGAACCAAGCCCCCGCCCATGGCGGGGGTTTATCGTTCAATCGTGCCGCAGGGCGACGATGGGGTCCTGCCGGGCGGCCTTGAGGGCGGGATAGATGCCGAAGACCAGGCCGGTGGCCGCGGCGACGGCGAAGGCCACGCCGATGGACCAGAGCGTCACCTGCGTGGGCAAGGCGACGCCGCGCGGGAAGAAGTGGCCGATCCAGGGAGCGTCGGGGAGCAGGGGCACGCCCCATCCCAGGAAGAGGCTGAAGCCGACGCCGACCGCGACGCCGATGAGCCCGCCGAGGGCGCTGAGCACGCCGGTCTCGACGAGGAACTGCCAGGTGATGTGGCCGCGGGTGGCGCCCAGGGCGCGCCGGATGCCGATCTCGCGGGTGCGCTCAGTGACGGAGGCGAGCATGATGTTCATGATGCCGATGCCGCCGACGAGCAGGGCGATGCTGGCGATCGCGGCGAGGATGGCGCCGTAGGTGAGGGCGGTCTTGCGCGCGTTCTCGAGCAGTTCGTGCGGGACGATCATCCCGATGTCCTTCATGTCGGGATGGGTGACCTTCATCATGCGCGTGGCCAGCGCGGCGTACGGAACCACGTCGTCGCGCGAGGGCGCGGCGATGTAGACCTCGGAGATCTGGACCTCACTCGCCTGGAACGAGCCGCTGGCGCGCCGGAAGACCTGGTCGCCGAAGACCATGGTGGCGGCAGTGATGGGCAGGTGGACGTCGAGGTTGAGGTCGCGCCCCACCAGGGCGGCCCCGGCGCCGCCGGACAGGCCCACCGGGCCCAGGATGCCCACGACGCGCAGCACCTGGTCGTCGATGCGGAGCGTGGAGCCCAGGGGGTCGTCCAGGGGGAACAACTGCTTGGCGACGTCGGCGCCGATGACGGCGACCATCGCCTGGGCGTCCATGTCCTCCTGGGTGAGGTAGCGCCCGCGGGCGATGCGCAGCTTGGCCACGTCCTGCATGGCGGGCGTGGTGCCGAAGGACTGGCTGACCTGGCGGCGGTTGTCGCGCCAGACCTGCCCGCCGACTTCCTTGAGCGGGACAAGGGCCTCGGCGGCGGGGAGGCTGTCGTGGAGCAGGCGGAGGTCCTCGCGCGTGACGCCGTACTTGGAGATGAAGGAGCGGCGCTGGCCGGCCTGGGCCTGCTGGCTCTCCGGGGGCTTCTGGGACCGGATGATGATGTTCTTGGCCCCCAGGCGTTCGAGCTGGGCCAGGGCCTGCTGCTCGGAGCCCTTGCCGATGCTCACCATGGTGATGACGGCCGCGACGCCCAGGATGATCCCCAGGGCGGTGAGGATCGAGCGCAGCAGGTGGAGCCTGAGGTTGGCCAGGCCCAGGCGCATCATTTCGAGAAGGAAGGTCATGCAGGGAGGGATCGAGGGATCGAGGCACAGAGGTAAACGTCGGCGCGCGTACTGGGTACGCTATGTGCTGGATCGTACCGCCGGGAGCGAGAATGGTGGCGAAGGTCACGGTCGAGCGCGAAACGGAAGGGGAGCATGGGTGGTCGTACGCCGTCAGCGTGCGTGACGGTCAGCAGCCGGCGCGCACGCTCACCGTGACCCTGGCGTGGGTGGACTACGAGCACCTGTGCGGCGGGCGGGTGGCGCCGGAGCGGATCGCGCGGGCGGTCGTGGAGTTGCTCCTGGAGCACTGGAAGGACGGCCCGATCCCGGAGCGGTTCGACGCCTCGACGGTCCGCCGGTGGGTGCCGGGCATGGACCACCAGGTCAGGGACCGCGTCTGAAGTGCGGATGGGGCCGGCAGGAGAGGTTCAGCGGCCCAGGACGCGGCGCAGGTAGCGCCCGGTGTGGCTGGCCGGGGAGGCGGCGATGGCCTCGGGCGGGCCGGCCGCGACGAGGCTCCCGCCGGAGTCGCCCCCCTCCGGGCCCAGGTCGATGATCCAGTCGGCGCACTTGACGACGTCGAGGTTGTGCTCGATGACGACGAGGGTGTTGCCGGCGTCGGCCAGGCGGTTGAGGACGGCGACGAGCCGCCGGACATCCTCGAAGTGCAGGCCGGTGGTGGGCTCGTCGAGGATGTACAGGGTGTGCGAGCCCCCCCCATTGCCCCCCGGATCGCCGCCGTCCTTGCCCAGCTCGGTGGCCAGTTTGACGCGCTGGGCCTCGCCGCCGGAGAGGGTCGTCGAGGGCTGGCCGAGGGTGATGTACGCCAGGCCGACGTCGTTGAGGCAGCGGACGAAGCGGTGGATGCGCGGGTGGTTCTGGAAGAACTCGCAGGCGGTCTCGACGGTCATGTCCAGCACGTCGGCGATGGACTTGCCGCGGTAGACGACCTCGAGGGTCTCGCGGTTGTAGCGGCACCCGCCGCAGACCTCGCAGTTGACGTAGACGTCGGGCAGGAAGTGCATCTCGATCTTCTTGAGGCCCTGGCCCTCGCAGGCCTCGCAGCGCCCGCCGCCGCTCTTGGCCTTTACGTTGAAGGAGAATCGCCCGGGTTGGTAGCCGCGGATCTTGGCCTCCTTGGTCTGCGCGAAGATCTTGCGGATATCGTCGAAGATGCCGGTGTAGGTGGCTGGGTTGGAGCGTGGGGTACGTCCGATGGGGGATTGGTCCACCTCGATGACGCGGTCGATGCGGTCGAGGCCGAGGATCTTGGCGTGGGCGCCGGGGCGGACGCGCGAGCCGAGCAACGCCCTCTTGGCCCCCAGCAGCAGGATGTCGTTGACGAGCGTGCTCTTGCCCGAGCCGGAGACGCCGGTGACGCAGATGAAGCCGCCCAGGGGGAACGCGGCGTCGATGCCCTTGAGGTTGTTCTCGCGGGCGCCCTTGACGACGATCGCGCCCTTGGCCGAGACCTTGCGCCGGGTGTCGGGCGCGGGCGTGGGGATCGACCGGGCCCCCCCGAGGTACTGGCCGGTGAGCGACGCGGGCTGGGCGATGATGTCGGCGACGGTCCCCTGGGCAACGATCCGCCCGCCGTGCACGCCCGGGCCGGGTCCGACGTCCACGACGTGGTCGGCGCAGCGGATCATCTCCTCGTCGTGTTCGACGACCAGGACCGAGTTGCCGATGTCGGTCAGGTGCCGCAACGTGCGGATCAGGCGGGCGTTGTCGCGCTGGTGCAGGCCGATGGTCGGCTCGTCGAGCACGTAACAGGCGCCGACGAGTTTCGACCCGACCTGCGTGGCCAGGCGGATGCGCTGGGCCTCGCCGCCGGAGAGCGTGCCGGTGCGCCGGTCCAGCGAGAGGTACTCCAGGCCGACGGAGGCCAGGAAGCCCAGCCGCCCGACGACCTCCTTGAGGATCGGCTCGGCGATGACGCGCTGCTCGGCCGACAGTTCCAGGTTCTGGACGTAGGCGATCGCGTCGTTGATCGTCAACCGGCTCAGTTCGGCGATGTTCAGTTCCGAGCCGTCGTCGCGCGAGCGCGGGATGACGGCCGTGGAAAAAGCCTTGGCGGTATCGGCCCGGTGCGCGCCGGCGAGCAGGACGCCCAGGGCCTCGATCTTGAGGCGGTCTCCGCGGCACGCCGGGCAGGTCTTCTCCTGCATGTACTGGCCGAGCCACTCCTTGATGAAGGCACTGTCGGTGCGCTGGTACCACTTGCGCAGCGAGTGGAACACGCCCTCGAAGGGCGCGCCGTGCCGCTGCTCGTCGTCGGGCGTTGTGCCGTACAGCAGCACCTGGCGGGCCCAGGCGGGCATCGCGCCGACGGGCTTGGACGGGCTGACCTTGAAGGTCTCGCAGAAGAACCGGAGGCGGCGGCGGAAGACGCGCCCCATGGGCGGGGGCACCTTCCAGGGCTTGATCGCCCCGTCGGCCAGGCTCTTGCGCTCGTCGGGGATCACCAGGGCTTCGTCGAACTCCATGATGACGCCCAGGCCGTGGCACTCGGGGCACGCGCCGTGCGGGGAGTTGAACGAGAACAGGCGAGGCGAGAGTTCCTCCAGCGCGCACTCGGGGTGGACCGCGCAGGCGTGCTTCTCGCTGTAGACGCGGTCGGACCACGTCCCCCCGCCGGGGGCGCCGTTGGCGTCCGCGGGCGCGTCGGCCTCGACGGACACGACCACCGTGCCGTCGGCGGCGCGCAGGGCGGACTCGATGGACTCGGCCAGCCGCTGACGGGTGGGGGCGGCGGGATTCAGGACGATGCGGTCTACGACGATGTCGATGTCGTGCTTCTCGAAGCGGCCGAAGTCGAGCGGGTTGTCGGAGCCGGACTTGAGGGCGTCGCGCAGTTCGACCAGGGCGCCGTCGGCGCGGATGCGCCCCCAGCCCTGTTTCTGGAGGTCCTCGAGCACATCCTTGTGGTGGCCCTTCTTGGCGCGCACGACCGGGGCGAGGACCATCAGGCGGGTGCCCTCGGCAAGGCGCATGACGGCGTCCACGATCTGGGTGGACGCCGTGGCGTGGATGGGCTGCCCGCAGCGGGCCAGGATCGTGCCGTCCTTCTTGGTCTTGACGGGGGCCCAGCAGGTGGCCCGCCCGCAGCGGGCGTAGAGCAGACGCAGGTAGTCGTAGATCTCGGTGCTGGTGGCGACGGTGGAGCGCGGGTTCTGCACGCCGGAGCGCTGCTCGATGGCGATGGTGGGGGGCAGGCCCTCGATGTCGTCAACGTCGGGCTTCTTGAGTTGATCGAGAAACTGGCGGGCATACGCGGAGAGGGACTCCATGTACTTGCGCTGCCCCTCGGCGAAGATCGTGTCGAAGGCGAGCGAGGACTTGCCCGAGCCCGAGAGGCCGGTGATGACGACGAGGCGGTCGCGGGGGATGTCGACGCTGATGTTCTTGAGGTTGTGCTCGCGGGCCCCGCGCACGCGGATGCACTTGTCGGGCGGCGGGGTCGGACGGTTGACGGCCACCTCCGAGGGGCCGGCGCCGGCGAGGTTGGCGGGAACGGGCAGAGCGGGGGCGAGCGGAGCGATGGCGCCGTTGCCGCTGCGCCGGTCTGGCCCGCCGGCAGGGGAGCCAGGAGCGGGCGCCTTGACTCGAACCGGCTTCTTGGTGTGTTTCTGGACCGCCAACGGTGCTCTCCCCGCCTCCCCCGCTCCCCGGGCGGAACTGTAGGCGGAAGGGGTTGCGCCCCCCCGCGCGGGCCTGCGCATCAACGGACTGGCGGAGGCGCCGGGCTCGGGGCGGGCTGCCGCGGCACCGGCCGTTGCTGCTGCGGTTGCTGCCGCGGCGACACGCGCTGGCGGGCGATCAAGAGCAGGCCCACAAGAATGCACCCGATCGCCACGCCGACGAGGTACATGCCGGCGCCCTCGCGCAGTCGCTTGGCGGTGATGGGAGCAGCGGGCGGGCTGGGTCGGTCGGGCATGCGTCGATCCTAATAGGGGTGCGATC
>JBGPGM010000094.1:0-7311 GCA_041483855.1 Phycisphaerae bacterium
CGGTCCGAAAAGAGGGACCGGTGTTTGACGGGGCCCCGGGGCACAGTAGACTAGAAGGCTCGAACCCGCGGAGGATCGCCATGGCTCAACTGAAGACCGCACAAGAGTTTATCGCGCCGGCGAGGGGTGCGAGCCCGGGGGGCGCGCGGCGCGCGATCGGGCGAGCCTGCGCGTGCCTGGTGCTGGTGCTGAGCGTCGCGGTGTTGACCGGGGCGAGCGCGCCGGAGCCAGACCCGGTCTCCAAGCGGTGGCAACTGGACCTCCAGCCGGGCCCGCTGCGGATCACCACGATGAGCGTGGGGACGACGGGGCCGCGCGCGTATTTTTACTTCACGTACGTGGTGACGAACAACTCCGGGCAGGACCTGCTGTTCGCCCCGGCGTTCGAGCTGGCCAACGACGAGGGGGACGTGCTGCGCTCGGGGCGGCAGGTGCCGCTGGAGGTGACTCGGGCGCTGATCAGCGCGCAGGACAACTCGTTCCTGCAGGACCAGATCAGCATCATCGGGCAGTTGCTCCAGGGCAGGGAGAACGCGCGGGACGGCATCGCCATCTGGCCGGCCAACGACCTGAACGCGGACGACGTGACAATCTACGCGGCCGGATTCAGCGGCGAGACGGCGACGGTCGAGGGGCCGGCGACGAAGCAGAAGGCGGTGCTGCGCAAGACCCTGATGCTCCGGTACGCGGTCCATGGCGACCTGGTGGGCCAGGGGACCCGGCCGCTGGACCTGAGCGAGCAGCGCTGGATCATGCGGTAGAGGCGGGATATCCTTGGGCCCCGCGGAAAGCCGCCGTGTGGGGCGGGCCTCTCGCCCGCCTTCGCGGGCCCCGCGGGCTGGTAAAGGGATCGCGTCATGGCACACAAAAAAGGGCAGGGCTCGACGCGCAACGGGCGGGACTCGAACCCGCAATACCGGGGCATCAAGCTGTACGGCGGGGAGTCGGCCACGCCCGGGGCCATCATTGTCCGGCAGGTGGGGACGCCCTTCAAGGCCGGGTACCTGGTGAAGATGGGGCGGGACAACACCCTGTACGCCGTGGCCGCGGGCAAGGTGATCTTCCAGGGCCGCAAGGTTCACGTGGACCCGTCCGACGCGGCGGTCCCGCGCCCCGTGTGGTTGCCCAAGGCGGTCGGGGCGGCGTAAGGCGGGGATGGACCGGATGACGAACCACAACGGCCGGGCCGACGAAGGCCCGGTTTTTCATGATGCGCGTGGCGCCGGCGCGGCACCCCAGGCGGCCAGTTCCGGCGGGAGCATGTCGAGCAGGCGCGCGGGCCGAAAGACCAGTTCAGCCATTTCTTCCGGCCGGAGGCGTGCGCGGCGCAGGCACGTGACCTGGCCGTAGCCGATGTACCACGACTCGCTGCGCGGGGCGGCCAGTAGCCACGCCTGGACCTCGGGGGTGAGCACGAGGATGGCGTAGTCGGGGTTGCCGCTGTGGACGCGCCAGCGCCGGTTGAACTGGTCGCTCTCGAGGTGGATGTCGTCCATGCCCAGCAGGCCGCCCAGGCGGTGCAGGACGTTCTCCGGGCCGAGCGTCAGCGTCGGCCAGGCGCGCGGGCAGGCGCACGAGGCAACGGTCCAGGTGACGATGTGCGTGGTGTGCCCGGTGCTGACGGCGTGCTGGTGCTCGAGCAGCAGGACTTGGCGCCCGCCGGCGTGCCCGGTGGCGCACCAGGTGATGCCCTTGGCGCCGGTGGTCAGGGACTTCTTGAGGTGCGCGACGGGGGCGAACACGCCCTCGCGCACGGCGGCGGGGGGCTTGTAGGTCATGGGCAGACCCAGGGCGCGGGCGGCGGCCCGGAGGGCCTCGATCCGCGCCTTCTGCGACCTGATCGACGCGAGGACCACGAGCACCAGCAGGGCGACTGAGCCCACCGCGAGGATGACGACGAGCACCTCGACGGGGAAGCGGATGACGAGGAACGCGGGGACCGCGCCGGCGACGATGAGGAACGCCAGAACCGCGGCGCCGATCAGCCAGCGGGCGTCGCTGCGGGTTCGGGTGGTCGGCGCACTGTCCATTTCCGAGAGTCCGTGGGGGGTCTGCCTGCCGGCAGGCAGGGCACGGGTGCGAGTGTTCTGCTAGCAGGCCGCGCGGATGCCCGCCACGCGCCGTAGCAGGGCGGGCATTGCGTCCAGCGGGAGCATGGTGGCGGCGTCGCTCAGCGCGCTGGGCGGGTGCGGGTGGCACTCGATGAACAGCGCGTGCACGCCCGCGGCGGTCGCGGCGCGTGCCAGCATCGGGGCGCGGGCGGCGCGCCCGCCGGTGGTCGGGCCGGTGCCGGGCTCCTGCGTCGAATGGGTGCAGTCGAAGCAGACCGGGGGCGGGCCGCCGGGGGTCGGCAGTTCCATCAGGTCGGCGACGCCGAGGAAGTCGTTGACGAGCCGGTGGTAGCCGAAGAAGGTGCCGCGCTCGGTGAGCAGCACATTGGCGCAGCCGGCCTGGGCGAGTTTGTCCACGGGCCCGGCCATCTCGGCGGGAGAGAGGAACTGGCCCTTCTTGACGTTGACGGCGCGACCGGCGCGGGCCGCGGCGCGTCCGGCGGCGAAGAGCAGGTCGGTCTGCCGGCACAGGAAAGCGGGGATCTGGAGCATGTCCACGGCCGCGCCGACGGCGTCGCACTGGGCGGGATCGTGCACGTCGGTGGTGACAGGCACGCCCAGTCCCTTTCCGATGCGGGCGAGCCAGGCGAGACCCTGTTCAAGGCCCGGTCCGCGCGCCGAATCGACGCTGGAGCGGTTGGCCTTGTCGAAGGAGGCCTTGAAGATGTAAGCGAGGCCCGCGTCGCGGCACGCGTCCCGGACGGCGCTGGCCACGGCCAGGCCGAGTTCGAGAGATTCGAGCACGCAGGGGCCGGCGATGATGGCCAGGGGCAGGCCCGGGCCGATCTGGATGGGTCCGGCGCGGCAGGTGCGGGTCATGCGAGGACGGTAGGCGCTCTTCGCCGGCGCGCGGACGGCGATGCCGGTGGCCCCGGCGCGCATGAGCGGCGGGCTACGGGTTGGCGCGGGCGCTGCTGATGACGCCAGCCCAGCCCTCCATGTGGTCGATCCAGGCGACGATCTTGCCGCGCTCGATGGCGCAGATCAGCACGCCCAGGAGGATCGCCAGCGTGCGGTAGGTACGGAGGTGCCTTTCGAGTTTGTCGATTCGCTCTTCCGGGGTCTTCATGGGGAACTCCTTGCCAGGCTGGATTGAGGTAGCGGGATCGACCGGGGGGCGTGATGAACGTGAAATTGCCACGGCCGGTGGATGGAAAGTGCGCCAGGTGCGCGCGTCGATGGTTACCGGACGCGGCGGGCGGCGTCAGGTGCGGCGGCACGCAGGGCTGGCGGGTATTGGAGCGGTGGCCCGATAACCGCGCGAGGACGAGGGGGAGATGGGCGCGATCAACGATTCTTGGGGGGGGCCTGGAGCGCGGCCTGGCGGCGCTCGGCCTCGCGGCGCCAGGTGGCCGACGCGTCACGATCGCCGAGTTCGTACAGCATCTCGGACAGGCGCTGGGCGACATCCGGGCTGACCGTGTCCAGGCCGGCGGCGGCTTTCATCTGGTCCGCGGCCTCCCGGACGCGCCCGACGGAAGCGAGAACCAGGGCCAGGTCGTGGCGGATGCCGGCGCTGTGCGGCTCGACCTCGGCGGCACGCTGCAGGATCGGCAGGGCCTTCTCAGGGCGCTGCGTCTGCAGGTAGACGGACGCGACGGAGAGCAGGATGTCCACGTCGCGCGGGGCGAGCGCGACGGCTTCCTCGAAGAGCGCCAGGGCGCGCTCGGGCTGGTCGAGCTGCATGAAAACCAGGCCCGCGTCCCGCTTGATCGGCGCGCTGGCGGGGTGGTCCTTGATCGCGGCCTCGTAGACCGCCTGCGCTTCGGCGGGGCGCTTGAGGAAGATCAGTTGCTGCGCGACGGCGCGCCGCGGGACCGGAGACCCGGGGTGCTCCGCCGCCAGGGACTGGAAGGCCGCGAGGATCTCCTCCGGCGTGCCGCCCCGCAGGTGGATGAAGCTCGCCAAGTTCATGACGAGCGTTTCATTGGGCTGCTGGCGGGAGAGGAGCATGCGGAGGTAGGCCTCCGCATCGCCGTATTCGGCGCAGACGGCGCTCAGGTAGGCCAGGCGGACGAGCAGGGCGTTGGAGTAGGGCCAGCCGATCCCGGCGCGGGTGGCGGGTCCGGCTCGCCGGTAGAACGCGATCGCGGCGCGGGCGTCGCGAAGGGAGTCGTCGTCGGGCTTGTAGCCGGGCGCGAGCGCAGATTCGAGCGGGACACTGATGCTGGAATCCACCAGGTCGCCGCGCCAGAGAAGGTATCGGACGGCTCCGCCCCAGGCGCCGGCGGCAAGGGTCAGCACGGCCAGCGCGCCGAACGCCACGCCGGCGGCGCGGAGGCGGCCCTTGACCTTGAGTTGCTGGCTCTGGATCCGCACGTTCGGCAGGCGGACGAGCGAGACGAGTTTCCACGCCAGGAAGACGCCCACTCCCGCCATGCCGATGGCCATGAGCATCGGCACTTCGTTGAGGAAGCCGCGGAAGGCGAGGAAGAGCGCGCCGAAGAGGACCGCGGCGGTGATCTCCTGGGGCCGGGTGAGGTCGTAGCGCTTGGGGGACTTCTGCTTGGCGGCCTGGCGCTGAGCGGCCCCGGGGCTGACGGGGCGGGCGAGGATGGTGGGCATGCCCAGGCCGAAGTAGAGCGCGTCGTTGGGGCAGACACTGATGCAGTCCATGCACTTCATGCAGCCGGGGTCCACGACCATGCCGAAGTCGCGCACTTCCTCGTGAACGCGCACGTTGGAGGTGCACACCGCGGTGCAGTGCCCGCACTGCTCGCAGGCGTCGGTGACGCGGATCTTGCCCAGGGCGAACATGTCGGCGGGGCCGAAGAAGCCGCCATAAGGGCACCCGTAGGTGCAGAAGCCCTTGGCGCCCAGCAGGTAGACTGCGGCGAAGCCGACTACGGCGAAGTACGGGATAGCGACGTACCAGGGAGGGAAGGTGGCCCAGAAATCCCGGACGACGAAGCCGAGGGCGGCGCCCTGGAACCTCGGGGTATCGCCCACGAGCCACGCGAAGAACTGTCCGTGGGCGTCGGCCAGCAGCGGCGTCAGCGCAAGCCGCCGGAAGTTGGGCCAGACGAACATGTAGAGGGCGAAGAACAGAGGGATGAACAGGAGCAGGCGCGATCGGAACGGGCGCGGGTGGACGCCCAGGCGCTTCATGCCCCAGGCGCACAGGTCCTGGAGCGCGACGATGTGGCAGCCCCACCCGCAGAAGAACCGGCCGAGGATGGCGGTCGAGAGGATGGCCAGCAGGAAGAAGACGAACCCGGCGTTGACGGAACCGATCTCCAGGGTCTGCATGGATTCGGAGGGCTCGACCGGCGAGATCGTCATGCCGACGATGAGCCACTGGATGATGTGGATGATGAAGATGGCGTTGACGGCGATGAGGACGGCGGCACGCCACCTGGCCGTGCGGGACTTGGCAATGTGCTGGCCGTTCGAGGCGGCATGGGCGCCGCCGGTGACGGCCAGGACCGGCAGGGAAACCCTGGCCCGGCTCTTCTTGGAGGCACAGCGGACCTTGGGGATGTTGACAATCACACTCATCGGCGGCCAATGACGGTACGCACGGGGCGCGCAGAGAGTTGGGCCCTCGGGCGATCCGGCGTGGTCACGCTAAGGCGTGACCGCGGCACCCCGCTACGCCCCGTAGCCGCTGGCGAGCCGGTCGCGGACCATCCAGATCTCGGGAAAGAAGCGGATCGACAGCGTGGCGGACAGATACTTGGCCCCGCTGGAACCGCCCGTGCCCGTGGCGCCGCCGATCATGCGCTCGACCATCTTGACGTGGTGGAACCGCCAGATGCTGAACCGCTCGTCGAACTGGAGGAAGTGTTCGGCCAGGCGGAACTGGGGGTAGTGCTCCTGGCTCTTCTGGTACAGGGTGTGCAGGGCGTCGACGACGCCGGGGTGGGCCTCGTGCGGCTTGGTGGTGTCGCGCTGGAGCACCTCGGGCGGGATCGGGAATCCGGCGCGGTCCAGGTGCCTCAGGAAGTGGTCGTAGATGGTGGGGGCGTCGAGATACCTCGCCAAGTCGGCGCGGGCCGCGTCGTCGTCGCCGACCAGGTTGAGCATGCGCGGGTTCTTGGCCCCGCAGAGGAACTCGAGCTTGCGGAACTGGACGGACTGGAAGCCGCTGGCGGGACGGAGGTTGTCACGGAACTTGGCGAAATCGACGGAGAACATGGTCTCCAGCAAGGGGATCTGCTCGATGAGCAGGTGCTGGATGGCCAGGAGTCGCTCGAAGAGCTGGCTGGCCCGCAGGGGCTGGTCCCGGTCGAGCCAGTCGTTGACCGCGTGGACCTCGTGCAGCAGCTGCTTGAACCACAGTTCGTAGACGTGGTGGCTGATGATGAAGAGGGTCTCGTCGTGGTGGGCCGGGCGCGAAATGGGGCGCTGGGCGCCGAGCAGTTCCTCCAGGCGGAGGTAACTGCTGTAGGTCAGTTTGTCGGAGTGGTCGATCGGGCTGGGCTCGGACATGCGGGGATCGTAGCGGAGCGCGGCGAACCGGCGGAATGCGGGGCACCCATGACGCGGGCAATGACACGGCAGTGAGCGCGCCCTTACGCTAGGGGCATGAACATCGACCTGTCGGGCAAGCGGGCCCTGGTGTGCGGGTCCAGCCAGGGCATCGGCAAGGCCGCGGCCGCGGAGCTGGCGTCACTGGGGGCGAGCGTGACGCTGCTGGCACGGGACGCGGCGCGGCTGGCGAAGGTGGCGATGGAACTGCCGCGGACGGCGGGGACGAAGGGCGCCGCGCCCACGCAGGAACACCACTGGATCGCGGCGGACTTTGCCGATCCCTCGGCGGTGCGCGAGACGGTGCGCTCGGAGGTCGATCCGCGTCGGCCGTTCCACATTCTGGTGAACAACACGGGCGGGCCGGCCGCGGGGAACGCGATCGACGCCGCGCCCGAGCAGTTCCTCGCGGCGTTCACCGCCCACCTGATCTGCGCCCAGATCCTGGTCCAGGCGCTGACGCCGGGGTTCAAGGCGGAGAAGTACGGGCGGGTGATCAACATCATCTCGACGTCGGTCAAGGCGCCGATCCCGGGGCTTGGGGTGTCCAACACGATCCGTGGGGCGATGGCGTCGTGGGCCAAGACGCTGGCGACGGAACTGGGGCCGCTCGGTGTGACGGTCAACAACGTGCTGCCGGGGTTCACGGCGACGGAGCGGCTGGGGTCGCTGATCAAGGGGCGCGCGGCCAAGCAGGGGCTGAGCGAGGAGGCCGTGGCCGAAGAGATGC
>JBGPGM010000095.1:0-7280 GCA_041483855.1 Phycisphaerae bacterium
ATCGAGGTAAACCACATCCTCGCCGGCACGCCCGGCGTGGATCGCCAAAGATTGCTCTATGGCAGCGTCGGGCGTCCGCGTCGTGCCTCCGTACCGTTCACGCGGGCTTGCATCGCTGTCCGTGCTGGCGGGAGCGCTGGGGTTCTCCACACTGATGGCCTACCTGCAGACGTACCCAGGCTGGCTGTTGCTCTCCAGCCCAACGGTGCAGGTCTCGACCAGCGTTGGCGCCGTTCTGTTGCCGCCAGCAGTCCTGGCGCTGATCCTCGGCCGGATCACGCACCGAATCCGCCCCCACCTGGTTGCGGCGCTCGGCTACGCCGCCGGGTTCATGGTCGCTAGCGTCGGCGTTGACGTGTACCAAAGCGCTGACGCCGGCGCGCGCGCGTCCAAGATCCTGCTTCCCTCGCTGCTCGTCGCGAGTGTGGTAGTCGCCGCTCTGATGACGGGGCTGTTCCTTGGGGTCCGCTGGCTCGTCCGCGCCTTGTGGTTCCAGACGGCCGAGAAGACCGACCTGATGTGCGTCTCCTGCGGATACGACCGAGGAAGTGAGGCCATCACACGGTGCCCCGAGTGCGGCATGCCCGCCGACTGTTCGCGTTTTCGGCTCGCGTTCCTGCTGACCGCCGCGGCACGCCTTCAGCGGCTGGCCAGGTACGCACTGCCCGTGACGGTGATCCTCACGGTCATCGCCGCCGGCTGGTTTGTCCTCTACCGCACACTGCCGGTCCACCGGTTCTATGAGCGCTTCGTGGCGGCGGGCGGTACTCCGGGGCCCGGGTACGTCTACTCATGCTCGTTGGGCCTATCCACTGTGGTGCCCGCGGCGGCCGTGTCCGTGCCCGTCAAGGGCGATCTGCAGGGACGGGCGCTGGTCCTTTCGTACCTACCGGAGAGCAGCTCTGCGATGTCCGCCATGAACATCACCGTGGCCGTCCACGACCCGACCACGATCACGCCCGATGTCGGTACGGAGTGGGTGTACATGATCCTCGACCGCGAACAGGCCAACCGGATCATCCGCAACGGCCTGCCGCCCGGCCTTGCCGAGCGGCTGTTGAAGGAGGCCGATGCTCTGGGCTGGAAGCCCAATCCGGGGCGCACGGCCACCGTGACGCCCCACGTGATTCAGGCCAGCGGATACCTGGAGCCGTAAGCGAACGACGGCGCAGCGGTGCGGCCACCGTTGGCCGCGTCGGCGGGCGAGGCCCCCGCCCCTCCCCCCCGGCGCGCCGGGATGATCACGCCAGCGCGCCGGGCCGCATCGTCCTGACCTCGCTTACGGGTGGTCCTGCAGGATCCGGTCCAGCAGGTTCACATCGTTCTGCCGGCCCAGGTAGAAGTTCGTGTCCGTCAGTTCGTCGGTGCCATCGGACAGCGACCGCGTGCTCGCCGAGAAGCGGTAGATCCCGCCCGCCGGCGTCGTCGTCACCGAGTTGGCCGCCATGATCGCCACCGGCGAGCCCGCCCCGGTGTCGCCCAGCGCCCGCAGTCCCACCAGTTCCCCGATCCGCCGGCCGACCGCGGCCGTGAGCGACTGGATGAACGAGTTGACCCCGTCGATGCTCGGCGAATCGCCCAGCAGGGCCAGCGACGGGATGAACACGACGCCCTGGTCGTTGCGGTCGGCGTTGAACGCGTCCGTGTGCTGGCTGGCCCCGTACGACGCGTTGTTGAAGAAGGCCGTCGGGTCGTTCGTGGCGGTCACGAAGACAGTGGAGAACGGCTGCCCCTCGAACACGGCCGGGTCGCGCGAGATCGTGACGTTCACGTTGGCCGCGACGAAGACCGCGTTGAGGTTGGCCAGCATCGTGGTCATGACGTACTCGTCGACGCGCTGGGCCCCGATGAGGCCGGTGAAGCCGGCGACGCTGGTGTTGTAGGGCCCGATCGGGGTGGAGACACCCTGCCCGGCTTCGAGCCAGTTGATCGTCCCGCCGCGCGTCTCGATCAGGATGTTCTGGGCCCGGGTGGTGACGGTGCCGGCGCCCTGGGTGACGATGACCAGGCTGTAGTCGGAACGGATGGCGCCCTGGATGTAGAGGGCGTACGAGGCCGCGGCGGCCCCGCCGACACCCTGGGCGCCCGGGACCAGGAAGTCCATGAAGAAGTCGCCGTTGGCGTCGAAGCCGTAGGAGTTGACGCCGTCGGTGGTGACGGTGTTGGGCTTGCCGCCGATGGGCAGGAAGTCGGACGGCGCGGCGACGAGGGTGGCGCCGTCGATGCCGGCGCCGTTGGTGGTCTCGAAGAGGGCGAACTGGACGTCGCCGCGCAGGTCCTGCTGGAAGTCGGTCACCGGGGTCAGCCCGAGATTGGAGCCGAACTCGGTCAGTTGCAGGGTGGCGCGGATGTGGGTGCCGGCGGCTATGGGCTGGCCGTTGTTGAGATGGTACACGTCGATGTCGGGAGAGATGACGTTCGGGACGCCGGCGAAGTTGGGGTCGCCGATGGAGGCGCCGACGAACGATTCGAGGCGGTCGTCGCTGGTTCCGAAGACGCCGTCGGGGCCGGCGGTGCGCCGCGAGGTGATGCCCGAGCCGTTGGAGCCGTCCACGACGTCGTCGGCCGTGCCGCGCACGCCGTCGGCGCCGGGCTGGAGGGTGAACGTGTAGGCGCCGACGGTGACGGTGGCGCGGTCGTCGGCGTTGCCGAGGATCCCGTCGTTGCCGGCGAAGGCGGAGGGGAGCGGGGCGTTGACGACGGGCACGCCGTTGCCCGAGTCGGTGTCGGCGGCGAAGCCGGTGTCCCCGTCGTCGAAGACTTCGAGGGTGAAGGAGTAGCGCCCGGTTGTGCCCGCGATGGGCTGGATGTTGGTGACGACATTCGGATCAGTCACGTTCACGGCGGAGAACAGGACCGAGACGGCGATGTAGTAGGTGCCGGTCTGCTTGATGAGGTACTGCTGCTCGAAGGTCAGGTCCTGCACCGCGCCGAGGTTGCTGGGCAGGACCTCGGCCTGGGTGGAGTTGCCCGTCAAGGCCTGGCCGGAGGCGTCGAGCAGCACGCGGTCGGCCAGCTGGGCGACGCCCTGCATGGCGCCGAGCCGCAGGATCTGGCCGGCCCGCAGGGTGACCTTGTACAGGTCCACGTCGCCGGAGGAGCGGAAGAGGTTGACGTCGGTGTCCGGGTGATCGCCCAGCGTGCCGCGGATTGTGAAGGTCTTGTTGGTGTCCGGCAGGCCATCGGAGGTGTAGTTATTATCCAGGACCAGGTCGAGGTTGTCCGGCGGATAGAAGTCGATGGTGTGCCCGTCGACCACGACCGTGTTGGCGGTGAGCTTGTCGCCGGCGTCGCCGACGATGTCGTCCTGCGAGAAGCTGTCGGCATCGCCCGCGCCGACACCGTCGCCGTTGCCGTCCAGGCGGGCGCCCTGGGTCTGGCCGCGCAGGATGGCCGCGTCGAGTGTGAACCGGTAGACGCCCGGCCCGGGCAGGCCGGGAACCTGGGGGAGGGAGCGGTCGGTGACGGTGCGGTCGAACGTGATGCGGGCCTCGCGGGTCGGGGCGTCGTACTCGATCAGGTAATCGACGTTCTGGGAGAGGCGGATGGTCGTGGTGACGGTCCCGTTGGTGCGGACCTCGAAGACGTTGAGGGCGGGGCCCAGGGTGCTCTGCTCGACGGGCTGGTTGAAGTCGATGAACGCGGTGTAGAGGCGGCTGTCCTCGATGACGCGCAGGTCCTTGATCTGAACGGCGTCGGGGGCGGCGTTGATCTTCTCGACGGCGAAGTTGCCGCTGGAGACGAAGTTCTGGCCGCCCACGGTGACGGCCCCGATCGTGCCGTTGGACTTGATGCGGTAGGACTGGGAGTTGACGTTCGAGCCGACCTGGGTGCCGTCGATGGTGACGGACCCGATGCTCGAATGCCCCTCGTCCACTTTGTCGTCGGCGGTGCCCAGGAACCCGTCGGCGCCCCGCGCGGCCCCGGCGGAGATGTCCGACGTCCGGAAGTTGCCGCCGATGGTGACGGTCGAGATGTTGCCGTTGGTGACGGTGTCCGCGGCCGTGCCGGTCCCGCCGAACACGCCGTCGGAGCCCAGGTCCGTCCCGGCGGAGAACAGGGAACTGGTCACGTCGCCGGCGACGTCGATGGTGGTCAGATCGTTGCGGGCGGAGATGCGCGAGTCGGAGACCGACGCGGCCGAGAATGAACTGATCGAGCGCCCGGAGCGGACCGCCGCGCGGTCCATGTCGCCCATGATGGTCACGCTCCTCAGGTCGCGCTTGACGTTCACCAGGCCGAAGAGGTTGCCGCCGATCCGGATCGAGTCGCCGGCGAGCAGGTGGATGCCGGCGGAGGAGATGTCGGCGCGCACGCCCACGTCGCCGCCGATGATGACGGAGTTGATGAAGTTGGCGTCGATGGTGCCGTGGATCAGCGGGCCCATGGTCAGCGTGCCGATGTCGCCGCCGGCGCCGAAGGAGCCCGTCGAGTCGATGTAGCCGAAGGAGGCGTCCTGAATGTAGCCGTCGAAGTAGAAGTAGGAGCTTCCGAAGATGCTGGGCCGGACGGTGAGCGAGCCGATGGACGAGCCGTCGTTGGATATGATGCCCACGTTGGTGAGCGTCGTACCGTCCACCGTCAGCGTCGAGGCCAGGGTGGTGTTGATCAGGACGAGCCGGTTCATGGCCGTCTCGAAGAAGGCCTGCCCCGGGCCGTTGAACGTGACGGTGGCCGTCTCGCCGGCGGCGGTGACGAACGGGACGGGGACTCCCTTGGCGATCTCGGGCACCGCAGGCACGTAGGGGATGACGCGCCCGGGGTCGAACTGCTGCAGGCCCGGCCCGCCCTTGATGATGCCCGGCGAGGTGAAGCCGATGCCGTTGTCGGCGAAGACCGTCGTGATCAGGGCGTCGCCGATGACCGTGACGGAGTTGACCGAGGAGATGCCGTTGGCGACGGTGTCGTCGGCGGTGTTGTAGACGCCGTCGGCCCCGGCGTTCATGCCGGCGCTGATGGTGACGGCGCCGGTGCCGCCGCGGAAGGTCAGGTCGCCGATCCGCCCGAACTGGACCGTGTCGGTGTTGGCGCCGGTGCCGCCAGGGCGGCCGTCCTGGCCCAGGTCGGTGATGCCGGCGTTGATGATGGCGCCGCCGACGAACTGGTTGACCTCGATGGAGCCGATCGCGTCGCCGGCGACGAAGAACGACCCGCCCAGGCCGGGCGTGACGTTGTCGTTCAGCACGACGCCGTAGATGAAGACGGTGCCGATCGAGTGCCCGGCGACGATCGACGATTCCCAGAAGTTGGCCTTCTCGACGCGGACCTCGCCGACATCGGTGCCGGCGCGGATCTGCGGGCCCTGGAAGGTCGGCACGGCCCCCACGCCGGGCGGCAACTGGTTGCGCAGCGCGTCGAAGGGGATGAACTGCGACAGGTAGGGGTTGACGCCGATGTCGCCCCAGAAGCCGTCGCTGCCCGCCAGCACCATCACCTGGCCGATCGCCTCCTCGGCGATGATGCTGCCCATGAGGTGCCCGCCGGTGATGGTCACGCTGTCGATCGACCCGTCGCGGGCCTCGATGGTGTTGCCCGGCCGGAACGAGCCGTTGGTGATGCGCACCGTGCCGATCCCGCCGGAGTGGCTGATGATGCTGCCGTTGACGTCGCCGTTGAAGTCCAGCGCGTTGATCCGGCCGTACGCCGTGATCGACGCCGTGGAGACCAGGTCGTTGCCCGGCAGGGCCGCCACGCGCCCGGTGCGGATCGTCCCCGTGATCCCCTGGCCCACCCGCACGTCCGTGTAGAGCTGCCCGTTGGGAACACTGATGGTGTCCAGCGAGCCGCGCACGTTGATGACGCGGCTGCCCGCGGCTTGGCCCTGCTGGCCGATGTTCCTGCCGGCCATGAGCATGCCGACGTCGCTGGCGATGTCCAGCGTGACCAGGAGGCTCCCGCCGGCCTCGAGCAGGTGGAGCGTGCCATCGGTGTCGTTCGTGCCGATGCTCGCGATGATGTCGCCGTCAGTCGAGCTGATCGTGCCGACGGGCCCGGAGGATTCGATGCTGCCGGTGAGGAAGAAGCGGCTCTGGATCATGTCGATCCGGCCGTCCGGGCCGGAGGAGTTGATCTCGGTGGAGGTGATGTTCTGCCCGGCCATGACCTGCTCGATGGCGCCGGCGATGTCCAGCGAGCTCGAGCGCAGGTTGTTGGTGGCGAACAGCCGCACCAGGTGGCCGGCGACGATGTTGCTGCCGCGCACGTCGTTGCCCGCGAATATGTCCTGGATGACGTTGGCCACCCGCAGGTCGACGCGGGTCAGGTTCTTGGCGGACACGGTGCCGGTGATCGACCCCTGGATGTCCACGGCCAGGTCGGCGATGTCGCCGGTCAGGTTGTTGGTCCTGATGGTGTTCACGTCCAGCGTGGCCTCGATCAGGCTGGGCAGGACTTCCAGCGGCTCGCCCAGGCGGGTCGAGTTGCGGAACTCGTCGGCGGCGACCAGGCCGACGTTGCCCAGCGCGGTGATGTGCGTAGCGTCGTACGCCCCGCCCATGACAGTGACCTGGAGGACGTTTCCGCCGAAGATCGTGGTGCGAAACAGGTCGCCGTCGACGGCCTGCACGGCCACGACGTCGCCCAGCGCCACATCGTTGTCCAGCGCCTGGAGCGTGTAGCGGGCCGAGTGCCAGAACGAGTCGAAGTTGCCCGCCGAGATGGTCGCCCCGTCGTACCGCCCGCCCGTCACGCTCACCAGCACGACCCCGTTGCCGTTGACGTTCGGGCCGAACTCGAACGTGCTGTTGGCCGCCCCGATCAGCCCCCGGATCACCGGGTGCAGGCCCCGCCCCCGAAGACAGTCTGCACGTCGTCGTCGGCGAAGATGCCCGCGGCCGCGAAGGACGACGGGCCCTGCCCCGCCAGGCCGTCGCCAACGTCCACGGAAACGACGATGGTGGCGTAGACGGTACCGACGATCCCGTCGAACCGACCGCTGGCGGTGACGCCGTCGGAGTTGGCGATCAGCGCGGTGAGATTGCCGCCCTGGAGGATGACGTCGCCGACGGCCCCGCCGATCTGGACCAGGGTCACGTTGCCGTTGCGGATGACCGCTCCGTTGAGCTGCCGGTGCAGCGGCGAGCCGAGGTCCTCCAGAGTCTCCTGGCCGGGGTTGGCGGTGGTGGCGTTGACGGCGACGTCGATGGCGCCGCTCCAGGTGGGGTTCATGCTGCCGGGCGTGATGCCCAGCGGCCCGCCGACCGTGGTGTTCAGGCCGGACTGCAGGCCAAGCACCGGCCCGAGCAGGGCCGGGCCGAAGCCGTTGGTCTGCGTGCGCCCGA
>JBGPGM010000096.1:0-7255 GCA_041483855.1 Phycisphaerae bacterium
AGCACCGGCGCGCCCCCACCCGCTGCCCGTAGCTCCCGCCCCGGCCCGCCCCGCGCCTACTCCCCAAGCACCCACCACCGACGCGCCCTCGCCCGCGCCCTGGCCCACGTGAACCCGAACTTGCGCTGCGCGCAGTCGGCGATGCAGTTGAGCGCCTCCTCCGGCGAATCGGTCACCGTCAACAGGTCCACATCCCCCGGCCCGATCGCCCCCTGGGCCACCAGCCGTTCGCGCAGGAACTTGAACAGCGGGTCCCAGTAGTCCCTGCCCATCAGGATGATCGGGAAGTCCTTGATCTTGCCCGTCTGCACCAGCGTCACCGTCTCGAACACCTCGTCGAGCGTGCCGAACCCGCCGGGCAGGACGATGAACGCGTACGAGTACTTGACCAGCATGACCTTGCGGATGAAGAAGTAGCGGAACTCGATGAAGGTGTCCAGGTACGGGTTCGGCTTCTGCTCCATCGGCAGTTCGATGTTGCACCCGATGGACTTGCCCCCGGCGTCCCGGGCCCCGCGGTTGGCCGCTTCCATGATCCCCGGCCCGCCGCCGGTCATGATCGTGAAGCCCAGCCTGGCCACGCGCGACGACACCTCGCGGGCCAGCCGGCAGTACGGGTGGTCCTGCGGGAACCGCGCCGAACCGAACACCGTCACGCACGGCCCGACGAAGTGCAGCCGCCGGAACCCCTTGATGAACTCCACGAAGATCCGCACGGCGCGGAAGAACTCGAAGCGCCGCTGGCGCGGCCCTTCGAGGAACTGTCCCTCCTCCACGTTCCGGGTCGCCTTGCCCCACCGCTGGCCGATCGGCACTGCCTCGCCGATCCGGTCCACCGCGCCCGTGCCAGCCCGCGCGCCGGACGCCTGGTCGTCGTTGATGTCCACCGCTGAGCCGCCTTTCGCCTCCCCCGCCCAACCGCGCCCGCTCGCCTCGCGATTGCAACTCTATCGGCCCCACGCCCGGCCGCCTGCCCACCCCGCCCAACAGGTGTAGACTCCGGGAACCATGAGCAACCACCCATGCCCGGCTCGACTGAGCCTCATCGCCGCCGTGGTCGGCGTGATCGCCACGCTCCCGTTGGCAGCCACCGCTCTCGCCCAGGAGCCCTACAAGCCCGCCCCCGGCCCCTTCCAGGTCGAGCAACTCGACGAGACCTGGGCCGACGCGGCCCGCCCCGACAAGGACGGCAAGCCGCGACAGGTCCCCGTCCGCATCTACATCCCGACCAAGGTGACCCTGGAGATCACGCCCGGCCAGGGCAAGTACCCGGTGATCGTCTTCTCCCACGGCCTGGGAGGCACCCGCCAGGGATACGCCTACCTCGGCCGCCACCTGGCCTCGCACGGCTACCTCGTCATCCACCCGCAGCACGCCGGTTCGGACCTGGATTCGCTACGCCAACCCGGCGAGCGGCTGATCGGCATCGTCGAACGCGACACCTCGGACCCCGCCAACCTCGAGAACCGCCCGCGCGACGTGACCTTCGTCCTCGACCAGGTCGCCAAGCACGAGCGCCTCAGCGCCATCGCGGACCTGGACCACGCCGGCGTCGCCGGCCACTCCTTCGGCGCCTACACCGCCTTGGCCTGCGCCGGCATGACCGTCGACCTGCCCGCCAAGCCCGCCCAATCCTGGGCCGACCCACGCATCAAGGCCGCGGCCGCCATGTCCGGCCAGGGCAGCGGCGTGATGGGCATCACCGAGCACTCCTGGGACAAGATCACCGTCCCCGTGCTCATCATGACCGGCACCAACGACCGCGCCCAGGGCGGCCGCCCGCCCGCCTGGCGTCACGAACCCTTCGACCACCTGAACAACCCCGACACGTTCTTCCTCAACATCAAGGACGCCACGCACATGACGTTCAGCGGGCGCGCCGGCCCCGCAGGCCCCAACGATGCCCCGGGCAAGGACGACGCCCCCGCCGGCCCCGCCGCCAGGCACCTGGACTGGATCCGCCAGACCACCACCGCATTCTTCGACGCCTACCTGCGGAACGACGCCGCGGCCAAGCAGTGGCTCGCCACCGGCGCGATCCGCAAGGTCTCCGATGGCGACTGCGCGTTCGAGGCCAAGGGCGCGCCGCCTCCGCGGAAAAAGTAACGGCGCCGCACCGGGGCCGCTCTACACCCTGTGATAGGATTGCCCTGTCCAGGAGCCCCGGCATGCCCACCGACCCCGACGAACCCGTCATTCTCACCCAGACCCGCACCGGGTTCGAGGCCGAGACCATCGTCGCATCCCTCGCGGCCCACGGCGTCGAGGCCACGGTCGCAGACGCGGCCTCGGCCCAGTTGTGGTTCGGCGTCCACTGCCCGGTCAAGGTCATGGTCCGCCAAGCCGATCTGGAGCGGGCCCGCGACGCCCTGCGGGCCATCGAGGCCGAGTCCGTTGACATCGACTGGTCCGAACTCGACGAGGGCACGCCCGAGGATGCCGACGAAGCCGGCGGCGCGGCCCCCATCCGCCGGCGCAGCCTGTGGACCGTCGTCCTGGCCCTGCTCGCCCCCGCCGGCGTCTTCGTCTGCTACCTGGGCACGCGCAACGGCGATGTCATCCTCCAGATGATGGGCGTCGTCACGCTGCTCACCGCCGGCCTCGTGGCCGCGCTGCTCATGGCCGCTCCGGCGCGGGTGCGCCGCGACGCACCCCGGGGCCCCGGACCCGGAAAGATCGGGTGAACCCATGCGGATGTACCAGAGCCGGCGCGGGCTGACGAGAACCGATGTCGTGGTGATCATCGTCGTGTGCGTCGTCGGCGTGATAGTTGTGTGCTCTGGGCTCGTGGGAATCTTTCTGCCGACGCTGATAAACACGCGAAAGGCGGGGCGGCACTTCAGGGACGAGACTCAGGTCCTCGCCATCCACAAGGTCATGTCCGTGTGGGCGAGCAGCCACCAAGGCACGTACCCGTTGCCGTCGCGCCTCGACATGGCCGGCATGACGGTCAAGGAACAGGGAGCGGAGAAGGACACCACGGCGAATATCTTCTCTGTCATGATCTACAGCGGTCTCGTCTCGACGGAGATCTGCATCAGCCCGACGGAGGTGAACCCGAACATCAAGGAGGCCGCGGACTACGAGTTCGACAGCCCCAAGGCCGCGGTCTCGCCCGCCAACGCCCTCTGGGACCCCGCCTTCAGCGCCGACTT
Organism: Phycisphaerae bacterium; assembly: GCA_041483855.1. Taxonomy (GTDB): domain Bacteria; phylum Planctomycetota; class Phycisphaerae; order Phycisphaerales; family UBA1924; genus JBGPGM01. The sequence continues at coordinate 3,156 of JBGPGM010000096.1, forward strand.
CACGAGCAAGAAGGGCGGCAACATCAGTTACGCCCACCTGCAACCCTGCGGCAAGCGACTGTCGATGTGGGGCACCACACCTTCGCCCGGTTGGGTCCTCGATCCGATCCTCAGCAACCGCGGCCCCGAGATCGGCTCGCTCACGCCCAACCCCGACGGCAGCGTCACGGCCACGCCCAAGAATCCCGCCAGCAACACGTTCCTCATCTTCGGCCGGAGCACGACCTGGCAGGGCTTCATCGCGTTCAACGACGGGCACGTGGACTTCGTCACCCAACTGGCCCCCAGCGCGGCCCAGGTTTCCGGCCTCCTGTGGCGCACCTACGACGCCACCATCGCCGGCAAGACCGTGCCCAGGCCTGACGTCTTCTTCTGCGATGAGCCCGACGACGCCAACGCGGCCAACTCGTTCCTGGGCATCTTCATCAAGGCCGGGCCCAAGCCGACGAACTTCGTGCCGATCTGGGACTGAACAAGCAGTTCACCGCGGCGAGCACGGAGAACACGGAGGAATGCCCCACCGGCGGGCCGGGCCGGGAACCGCCCGCCAACCCCGGGCGCACCGGAGAACAATGACAGCCCCACGCATCCATCGCGGGTTCACGGTCGTGGAGTTGATCGTGCTGCTGGTGTGCATCCTGATGGTCGCGGCTCTGGTGCCTGCCTTCATGGACGCTCTGCGGCCGGCCCGGTGCACGGGGTGTGGTCGCATGAAGGAGTCGACACAGGTCAGCGGCATGCTGAAGGCGATGATCGTTTGGGGAGGCGACCACAACGGCCTGCTCCCACTTCCCTCCGCGATCGATGTGAATAACACCACCGTCCCCGAGATCGGCGCGGCCAAGGACACCACCGCCAACATCTTCTCGCTGATGATCTACACCGGCGGCTTCTCGACCGAGATCTGCATCAGCCCCGCCGAAGCCAACACAACGAGCATCCAGCAGGACGAAACGTACGAGTACGACAACCCCAAGGCCGCCGTCAACCCCGCCAACGCCCTCTGGGACCCCGCCTTCAGCGCCGACTTCACCAACGGCCACATCGGCAACTTCAGTTACGCCCACATCCCGCCCAGCGGCCCGCGCCTGGCGCATTGGTCCACCGCCACGATGAACCCCGGCGACGCAATCATGGGCAACCGCGGCCCGCAGATCGCTTCCGTCACGCACAACGGCGACGGCAGCGTCACCCCCCTCATGGCAATCCCCAACAGCAACACCCTGATGATCCACGGCAGTCCCAACGCGTGGGAGGGCAACATCGCCTACGCCGACGGTCACGTGGGATTCGAGATCAAGATGGCCCCGCCCTGCGCCCGCCCCTACATGGACGCCGCGGGAAAGTCATGGCCCGATACCCTCTTCTTCGACGAGCCCGACGACCCGTCCGGCGCCAACGCGTACCTGGGTATCTTCATCAAGGCCGGCCCCAAGCCCGCCGACTTCGTGCCAATCTGGGACTGACGGCATGGGACTCTCGGCGTGGGCGTACGGCATGACCGCGGCGGCGCTCGCTCTCTTCGGGCTCGGTCTGTCGGTCTGGGGCCTGGTCGGTGACCGCTCGCGCGGCCGCCGCCGTTGCCCGCGCTGCTGGTACGACATGTCGGGCACGCTTCTGGGCATGCCCAGCGCGACGGTGCTCAGGTGCCCGGAGTGTGGGACGGATTCGCCCCTCCAAGACCTGACGGTGCGCACGCGTCGGCGCTGGCGCTGGGTCCGAGTGGGAATCCTGCTCATGGTCATGGCCGGTGTCCTCAGCCGCGCTGGGGATGTCCAGCAGTATGGGCCAGCGGCACTGGCGCCGAACCTTGCCGTCATCGGTGCGCTCCCGTTCATGAGCCGTGCGGACAACGCGGTCTTTCGGGAGTTGGATGCCCGCGTCGAACAGGGACGGATGTGGCACTGGCAGCGCCGGCTTCTGGCGGGGCGGTTGCGGTGGATGCTCCTGCACAGTCCGGACAGTTGGTCGCGGCGCGAAGCCGCGAAGTCGATCTGGAGACTGGGCGATGACGGGGAGCCGGCCGCGATGACCCTGTGGCAAGCGGTGACCACCGATGGCAATCTAGGGGTTGTCGGGATGACTCTCGTGTCGCTCGAATCGGTCCGAAAGCCCGCCGGCTTGCGCGCGCAGTTAGCCCGTTGTATCCGCACGGACGGACGCCCGGGAATGCGGCGGGCCGCCATCGAGGTGCTCACGATGTGCCGTGCGGGCGCAGCGCAGGAAGCCCCCGCGATCCTGGCGGCCCTCCACGACCCGTTCGCGGATGTGCGCCGTAGCGCTATCCTGGCGTGCGAGGCGATCCCGTGTCCACCCGAGTTGGTCGTGCCGAGCCTGCTGGAACTGCTCTCGCATGACGACGACCCGACCGTTCGCACGCAGTGCATGGCGACCTTGGCCATCCTGGCCGCCGGCCAGCCCGGCGTTGCCAAGGCGCTGAAAGCCGCCTTGAAAGACCCCGATCCGCAGATTCGCAGTTCGGCAGCGCGATCGTTGAGCGCCATCGGAGACAGCGTGCCAGACCTCGAAGCGATTCTTCGGGCGTTGCTGACCGACAACGACATCACCGTCCGGGCAACCGCCCAGGAAGGGCTCAAGCGGATCGGCGCGGATGCCCATCCCTAACCACCGGCCGAACCACTCATCACCGCCTTTTTTCCTCCGTGATCTCCGTGTTCTCCGTGGTGAAATCTCCCGCGCCCAATGAGCCTCACTTGCTCGGCGTCTTGCCCCCGATCGTCAGCGTCGCCCGCCGCTCCGTCCGCGTCCGCCGGTAGTGCCTCGTCAGGAACGGGATCGGCAGCACGCCGCGCAGCAGCCACGCCGCCGCGGCCACGAAGATCGCCGTCGTCACCCAGAACTGCCAGTCGTGGATCGGGAATGACATCGGGTCGGGCCGCCTACGCCATCACCTGGTACACCACCAGCGCCGCTACGTACGCCATCCCGCTCATCCACACCAGCTGCAGCAGCGCCCACTTGACCGACCCCGATTCCCGCGCCGTCACCGCCAGCGTCGGCAGGCACTGCATCGCCAGCACGTAGTACACCAGCAGCGACCAACTCACCGCCGGCGTGAAGATCGGCGTGACGCCGTCGTCCCGCTTGGCCGCGGCGATCGCGTCCAGCACCCCCGCGCGGTTCTGGTCCTTCTCACCCGTCACCACGATGGACATGGTCGAAACGAACACCTCGCGGGCCGCGAACGAGGTCAGCACGCCGATCGTCAGGTGCCAGTCGTACCCCAGCGGGCGCAGCACCGGCTCGATGGTCCGGCCCAGCCGCCCCGCGAAGGAGTGCGAGATCGCGTTCGAGGCCTCCAGCCGGTCCGCCTGGGCCTCCAGGTTGTCCGCCCGGTCGCGCAGCTGCGCCGGTGACAGTGGAGCGCCGAGCAGTTCCCCCTCGATCCGCGCCGCGCCCGGCACGACGGCGCTGGCAGCGCCCGTGCCCAGCGGCGCAGGCTCCGCGGCCGCGCCCCGGTAGAACTCGGCCTGTTGCCGCATCTCCACCGCCCGCGCCGGCGGCGCCACGTGCGGGAAGTTGCTCAGCCACCACAGCGCGATGCAGATCATCAGGATGTTCGTCCCCGCGTTCTTGACGAACACCAGCCCGCGGTCGTACGTTGTCACCAGCGCCGTCCACAGGCTCGGCAGCTTGTACGTGGGCAGCTCCAGCGCCATCGGGCGCGCCGGCCCGCGCAGGATCGTCCGCCGCGCGATCAGCGCGCTGGCGATCCCCGCGAAGATCCCCAGCGCGTAGCACCCGACGAACGCCGCGGGCGCCCGCCAGTTGCTCCACGGGTGCGCCGGGTCCGTCGGGAACAGCACGGTCGTCAGCAGCACGTACACCGGCAGGCGCGCCGAGCACGTCATGAACGGCGCCACCAGGATCGTCGCCAGCCGCTCGCGCCGGTCCGGGATCGAGCGCGTCGCCATGATCCCCGGCAGGGCGCACGCGTGCGACGACAGCAGCGGCACGAACGAATGCCCCGGCAGGCCGAACGGCCGCAGCACCCGGTCCACCACGAACGCCGCCCGCGCCAGGTACCCGGTGTCCTCCAGCAGCGAGATCAGGAAAAAGAGCAAACAGATCTGCGGCAG
>JBGPGM010000097.1:0-7233 GCA_041483855.1 Phycisphaerae bacterium
CGAGAAGATCGCCGCGGCCGAAGGGGCCGGGGTCGACCTGATCATTGTTTCGAGCGTGGAGCCATCGAACGATCTGCAGACGCGCCGGATCTGCAAGACGGTGCACCGGAGGCTCCCCGGCGTTCCGATCATCGTCGTGGCATGGGGGCGCGAGGGCGAGAATGCGGCTCCGGCCACGAAGGATGTGGGCGCCGCCGGCCTCACGCGCGCCTCCACGAACCGCGAGGCGCTCGCGGCCGCGCGGGCGGTTCTCGCCACGCCGGTGGCCCGCGAGCCCGCGGGCGCGCCGGTGGAGGCGAAGGCGAAGGCGTGAACGGTCAGCGGCGCGGCTTGCGGGCCGTGATGTTCAGGCTCGTCACGTAATCGCTCGCCTTCGACCCTGGCGGCAGGTGTTCGGCAATAGCGCGGTAGAGGGGGTCCTGCCAGTCGGCCATGGCGTCGATCAGGGCGTCCTTGCGCTCCAGCGTCAGGGCTTCCAGGCCGGCCTGGCGGGCCAGGCGTTCGCTGTCGGTGATGAGGACCGCGCCGGCGACGCAGCCGATGAGGGCCTCGACCATGCCGGCGACCGCGGCGGGCAGGGGTCGAACCAGGGCCAGGTCGGAGACGGCCACGCGACCGCCCGGCTTGAGCACGCGGGCGATCTCGTGCCAGACGCGCGGCTTGTCGGGGGAGAGGTTGATGACGCAGTTGGAGATGACCACGTCCACGCTGGCGTCGGGCACCGGCAGGTTCTCGATCTCGCCCAGGCGGAACTCGACGTTGTCCAGGCCGGTGCGCCGGCGGTACTCGGCGATGGCCCGGCGGGCCTTGGTGAGCATGTCCGGCGTCATGTCCACGCCGATAACGCGCCCGGCGGCGCCGACCTTGGGACCGGCGATGAAGGCGTCCATGCCGCCGCCGCTGCCCAGGTCCAGCACGACCTCGCCGGGTTTGAGCGACGCGATGGCCGTAGGGTTGCCGCACGAGAGTCCCATGTTGGTCCCATCGGGGAGCGATTCCAGTTCGGTTGCCGAATACCCGACGGCCGCGGCAACGTCGTCGGCGTCGATCGGCGTGCTGCCGCAGCAGCCGCTCTTGCCGCCGCCGCAGCAACCGGCGGGTGCGCCGGCGGGGTCGGCGTCGGGGGATGACCGGTTCGCCCGGGCGATCCTGGCGTAGCCTTCGCGGACGGTTTGGCGCACGGTCTCGCTGTCGCTTGCATTCGCAGATGTACTCATGGAGGCGATTCCCTTCGTGTTGGTCCCCGGCTCCCTGTGTCCCGTTGTCCGTCCGTCCCCATTCCTCGGGTTCCGTTCTTCCCTGCCCGGTCTCATCGCTGGGCGTGCTGGACCTGCTTGCGCTCGTCGGGCGGGCAGCACGGGATCCCCTGTCGCTGCTGGCAGCAGAGCACCTCGGGGTCGATCCTCTGGATGACCTTCAGCCGCCGGCCGTCCTCGATGATGCGCTTGTCGCCACCGAAGCAGCGGCCCAACCAGGCGAGGGCCTCGCGGACGGGGCGGGGGGCATCGCCGCCGGCGAGGCGGTAGTACATCCAGCGCCCGTCCTTGCGGGCGTCGATCAGGCCGGCCTGTCGGAGGATGGACAGGTGCTTGGAAACGGTCGAGGGGGCCAGGTCGAGCAGTTCGATGATCTGGCAGACGCACAGTTCGCCGCCGCCGGCGCGGCTGAGGGCGGCCAGGGCGCGCAGGCGGTTCTCGTCCGACAGGGCGCTGGAGATGGCCAGGAGTTCCCGCATAATTATCTCCGATACTTCGCCAATTAACGAACTATATCATCCATCGGAGCATGCGTCAAGGCCCGGGAACGATTCCTTGGGATTGCCGGGCGCACCGTTGCCCGGGTGGCCCGCTCTACACTCCTCTCGTGCCGCTGTCGCCCGAAGCCATCCTGTCGCCGAATGGACCGGTCGCCCGTGCGCTGGAGGGGGCGGGGGATGGTGGGGGCGGGAGCGACCCGAGCGGAGAGGGAGGGTTCGAGTCGCGACCGGAGCAGGTGGCGATGGCCAAGGCCGTGGCCGCGGCGTTGGAGGAGCGCGGTCGGCTGCTGGTCGAGGCGGGGACGGGGGTGGGCAAGTCGTTCGCGTACCTGGTGCCGGCGATACTGCGCTGCCTGCTGCACAACGAGCGAGTGGTCGTGGCGACGAACACCATCGCGCTGCAGGAACAGCTGATCCACAAGGACATCCCGCTGTTGCAGGCGACGCTGGCCGATTGGGGGCTGACCGGCGCCCCGGGCCCGCGATCCGCCGATCCCTCGATCCCGCGATCCCTTCCCACCCTCCGCCCCGTGCTCGTCAAGGGGCGGGCCAACTACGCCTCGATCCGGCGGTTGAAACTGGCGTCGCAGCGGCAGGAAACGCTCTTCGCCGACGCGGCGGCGCTGCGCTCGCTGCACGTGATCGAGGACTGGGCGTACCAGACCAAGGACGGCTCGCTCTCGACGCTGCCGGCACTGGAGAGCACCGAGCCGTGGGACCACGCCCGCTCGGACGCGGACAACTGCATGGGGCGCAAGTGCCCGCACTACAAGGAATGCTTCTACCAGAACGCGCGCCGGGAGATGGAGCAGGCGAACCTGCTGATCTGCAACCACGCGCTGTTCTTCTCCGACCTGGCGCTACGGGCGGGGCCGGAACCGGTCTCCGATGACGATGAGGAGGGCGACACCGCGACGGGCGAGCCCGCGCGGGGCTCGGGCAAGGGCGGCTTCCTGCCCGAGTACCAGCACGTCATCCTCGACGAGGCGCACAACGTCGAGGAGGTGGCGTGCGAGCACTTCGGGCTGTCGCTGAGCCAGCCGCGGGTCATGCGCCTGCTGCGGACGCTCTACCAGCAGCGGCGCGGAGCCGGGTACCTGTCTACGAGGGCCCTGTCGCTGGGGGACCTGGAGTCGGTGGACCAGGCGATCCAGCTGGTGCTGCGGGCGGACGCGGCGTGCCGCGACTTCTTCGACGCGCTGCTGCACCTCTACGAGGTGGACCCGGACGCCAGTGGGCGGCTGCGCTCGCCGGGGGCGGTGGACAACCCGCTCACGCCGGCGATGCGGGACCTGGCGCTGCGGCTCAAGGGTCTGCGGGACGCGGTCGAGTCCGAGCCCGACCGTTTCGAGTTGAACTCGTACGTCCGCCGAGCGGAGGCCATCGCCGGAGCCGCCGCGGCGTTGGTGGACCAGACGATGCCGGAGTCGGTGTACTGGGTCGAGGCGCAGCACGGCGGGGTGGGAGGTGCGGCCAGGTACCGGGCGCGCGGGCCGCGCGTGACAATCGCGTGCTCGCCGATCGAGGCGGCGCCGCTGCTGAGGAAGCACCTTTTTTCGATGCCGGTGAGCGTGGTGATGACCAGCGCGACGCTAGCGACGCGACGCGTGAGGGGCGACGAGGCACGCCAGCGGGCCGAGACGGCGTTCGCGTACACGATCGGCCGGCTGGGCGCGGAAGGGTCGCGCACGCTGCAACTGGGCAGCCCCTTCGATCACGCCCGGCAGGTCAGGCTGTACATCGACACCAGCCTCCCAGCGCCGGCGGGCTCACTCGGGCAGCCGGATGACCTGGACGGATCGACCGCGGCCATCGCCGACCGCATCCTGACTCACGTCAAGGCCACCCGCGGCGGAGCGTTCGTGCTCTTTACGTCGTTCGCCCAACTCAACGCCGTGGCCGATGCGCTGGCGGGGCCGCTGGCAGAGTCGGGCCTGCCCATGCTGGTGCAGAACCGGGATGGGTCGCGCTCGCACATCCTGGCCCGGTTCCGGGCGGATGAGAACTCGGTGCTGCTCGGGGCCGCATCGTTCTGGCAGGGGGTGGACGTCAAGGGCCGCGGACTGCGGAACGTGATCATCGCCCGGCTGCCGTTCGAGCCGCCGAGCCGGCCGCTGACGCAGGCCCGGCTGGAGCGGATCCAGGAGCGCGGGGGCAACCCGTTCATGGAGGATTCCCTGCCGCGCGCGGTGATCCGGTTCAAGCAGGGGTTCGGGCGGCTGATCCGGTCGAAGTCCGATAGCGGTCGGGTGGTTGTTCTGGACCCTCGGATCGTGACAGCGCGCTACGGCAAGCGGTTCCTCGATGCCCTCCCGGATGGAGTCCAGATCGAGCCGACGGACGATGGCGGGCCGACTTGACCGGTGGGGCGCGCGACCTGATACACCCTCAACTGGTGGGTGAATTGGGAGATGTTCTGTGCATTCGCTGACTCCGTCGGACCGGGTGTATACCCTACCTGCCTTGCACAAACCCCTACAAGGAACCCCTCCGAACCCCATCAGGAAGCACCCCACGATGCTCGGGAAAGTGTTCAAGGCCTACGACATCAGGGGAACGTATCCGGACCCGCTCAACGACCAGATGGCATGGCAGATCGGCTACGGGTGCTCCAAGTTCCTGCTCACCAGCGCCCAGGCCGCGGGCGAACACACGCCCATGATGCGCAACATCGTGGTGGGGCGGGACATGCGCAAGTCCAGCCCCAGCCTGACGAAGTCACTGATTCAGGGGATCATGGATCAGGGCGGGGACGTGCTGGACGTGGGGCTGGTGGATACCCCGTTCATCTACTTTGCGATCAACCACTTCGACTGCGCCGGCGGCGTCATGACCACGGCAAGCCACAACCCACCGCAGTACAACGGCTTCAAGGTATCGGGGCGCCGGGCCAGGCCGATCGGGGAGGCCACCGGGCTTGGGGAAATCCGCAAGCACGCGGCGATGGTGGACCGGACGACCCTGACGCCCGCGCACGGGCGGGTGGATGCTCGCGACCTGTGGGAGGCGTACGTCAAGCACGTGCGATCGTTCATCGACCTGCACGGCAAGAAGATGAGGGTGGTGGTGGACGCGAGCAACGGGATGGCGGGAACGATGGTGCCGCGGGTGTTCGGCAAGAACGGCAAGGCGGTCCACGGACTGACGATCGTGGAGGTGAACTTCGACAACAGCAAGGGTGAGTTCGCGCACGAGCCGAACCCGCTGGTGGCGACGAACCTGGCGCAGGTGCGCCAGAAGGTGGTGTCGGAGAAGGCGGACCTTGGGATCTGCTTCGATGGGGACGCGGACCGGTGCGTGTTCGTGGATGAGACGGGTGCGGCGGTGGGGTGCGACCACCTGACGGGGGCGCTGGCCAAGCACTTTCTCAAACAGCACCCCGGCGCCGCGGTGGTGTTCGACCTGCGCTCGACGAAGGCGGTGCCGGAGGAGATCGTCAAGGCGGGCGGCCGGCCGGTGCGGTCGCGGGTGGGGCACGTGTTCATGAAACAGGTGCTGGCGGAGCAGAAGGCGGTGTTCGGGGGCGAGCTGTCGGGGCACTTCTACTTCCGGGACAACTTCAACGCCGACTCCGGGGCGATCGCGATGGCGACGGTGCTGTCGGTGCTGGCGGCCAGCGGCAAGCGGATGAGTACGCTGGTGTCGCCGCTGCGGCGGTACGCGCAGAGCGGGGAGATCAACTTCCAGATCGAGGACAAGGACGCGGCTCTTACGGCGTTGGAGGAGGCGTTCGCGCCGTCCAGCGCCAGCGCGGGAACGATGGACGAACTGGACGGGCTGACGATCGACTGCTGGGACCGGTCGGGGTGGTGGCTCAACGTGCGCAAGAGCAACACCGAGCCCCTGCTGCGGCTGAACCTGGAGGCCGAGAACAAGGCGACGCTGGCGAAGATGCTCGAGAGAGTGTCGCCGCTGCTGGGCGTGCGGGTGGATCACTGATTCGCGCCCGCGGGCCGACGGGGAGCCCATGAACCTGTCTCGATTCCTGGAACACTGGTCGATCGTGGAGAACCCGTTCCGCGGCGAGGAGGCCCGGCAGGACCCCGTGTTCCTGCGCCTGGGGGGCGCGGGCGCGCCGGGCGGCGCCGCACGGGTCTCCGATGCGGGCGGCGTGCCCGCGGGCGCGAGCGGGAGCGCCGCGAGGCTGGACCGGACGGTCCACTCGGACTTCGAGAAGATCGCCGGCGATTTCGCCAGGCCCTCGGCCGCGATCGTGTTCGGGGAGAAGGGGAGCGGCAAGACGGCGATCCGGATTCAGTTGGCCGAGCGCGTCGCGGGCCATAACGCCGCGCACCCGGAGTCGCGATGCCTGCTGGTGGCGTTCGACGACCTGAATCCCGCGCTGGACCGGTTCTTCGAGCGGATGAGCGGCGACCGCAAGGCGACGGTGGCGGACATCCTCAGGAAACTGCGGCTGGTGGACCACATCGACGCGATCATCATGCAGGTCGTGCCGCCGATCGTGGACGTGCTTCTGCGGGAGCAGCCCGGCGGCGACGGGGCGGACCGGATCGACCTGGGCCCGGACGCGCGCAAGGTGGTGAAGAAGTGGGATGGTGCGCTGCGGCGCGACCTGCTGCTCCTGGAGGCGCTCTACGACCGGCCGGAGCGGGCCGAGGAGCGGACGCGCCGGCTGCGCCGACGGCTGCGGCTGCCGATCGACGGCTCGGTCGTGCTGTGGCGGACGCTGGCAATGGCGGGGTGGCTGCTTCCGGTGGGCGTGCTGTCGATGTTCTACGTGCAGGGGACGCGCTCGCTGGGGGAGCTGAACGTGACGCAGGAGTCGCTGCTGGGCGTGGCGACGCTGGTGTGGGCGGTGGCGCTGGTCAAGCGGCTGGTGTGGGACCGGCTGGCGGTCGTTCGGCTGGCGCACCGGATCCGCCGGCAGATCCGGGTCTCGGCGCGGGGGGAGATCTCGTACGCGCGCTCGCTGCGGGAACTGAGCGCCTCGGCGCGCGACGCGGCGGTTCTGCCCACCGGGGCGTCGGACGATGCACGCTACGCGATGCTCGATCGGCTGCGCGGGGTCCTGCGGGCGTTCGGGTACGCCACCACGATGGTGGTGGTGGACCGGGTGGACGAGCCGACGATCGTCAGCGGGGACCCGGACCGGATGCAGGCGGTGGTGTGGCCGCTGCTGAACAACAAGTTCTTGCAGCAGCCGGCGGTGGGTGTCAAGCTGCTGCTGCCGATCGAGCTGCGCCACTCGCTGTTCCGGGAGTCGGCGGCGTTCTTCCAGGAGGCGCGCCTGGACAAGCAGAACTTGATCGAGCGGCTGAACTGGAGCGGCTCGATGCTGTACGACCTGTGCAACGCCCGGCTCCAGGCGTGCCTGGCGGGGCCGGCGGCCAGGACGGAAGGCGGCGGCACGGGCGCGGACGGGGACGGCGCGGGGGGCAAGAGGACCGTGCTGCTGGACCTCTTCGCCGAGGACGTGACGCCGCAGGACGTCGTCGACGCGCTCGACCAGATGCACC
>JBGPGM010000098.1:0-7219 GCA_041483855.1 Phycisphaerae bacterium
CCCGCGAAAATCATCCAGTACGCCGGACAGCCGCACGGCATCTCCGGCAACTGGGGGATCTTCAGTTCCATGTTCCTGGCGCTCCTGGTTCCTGGCATTCCTCGCGCCGTATCGTTTGCCGCGGACTTGCGTGGGTCACGCGGGTATGTCCCCGGGAAGACGTGCCGGGGCACGCGCCGGACTTGTCACGTCATCAGAGGACGACCACGAGCGGCGTGAGCCGAACGCACGGCGCACTGGGAGTGGTTGGGCGTTGGGTCGGCGCCGCGGGAGGTTGCCGTGCAGAGCGCACCCTTCTGGCGCCGCTGCGGGGCTCGCCGGACAACTTGCCGTGCTCTGTGGGTGCGCTGACAGCCCAACTGGATCCCGGATCCGGGAGCGCGATGGAATGGGGACCACGGTCAGGGCTGGAAGTTCCAGTCGTAGGTGTCGGCCTTGTTGGCCCAGCGGCGCATGTCGCGGAGTTGCTTGGGGTTGTAGGCATCGGCGTGACCGTCGAACATCAGGCTGACGGCCTTGCCGAAGTGCCGGAAGTCCACCATGCCAAAGTCAGCGGGGTTGGCGTCGGGGTTGAAGGTGTTGCTAGCCACCCACGGCGGCGCGCTGCCGCCGGTGAGCGGGAATCCGGCGCGCGGGGGCGTGACGCGGAAGGAGCCGGGCAGGACGGACCGTCCGGGCGCCCACGGGGCGGGCGCACCGCCGTAGTAGTCGCTGCCGCGTCCGGCCACGAGGATGTCGACGGAGCGTGCGGTGGAGGCGACGGAGAGCGTCGATGGGAAGAGGGCCTCGTCCATCCTCTTGACGTAGAACTGTCCGCCCTGCGGGCGGCCGCGTGGATCACCGACGTGGCTGGCGTCCGAGTTCGGGAACCCGCCGATGTGGTAATGACCGCCGACGTAGACGGAGTTGAGGCCGAACGACGGGTGCCAGGCGACGCCGTAGGCGTACTTCGTGGTGGCGTCGTAGAGGTTGGAGTTCGGCGCTAGACCAGGGCCGGTCGGCGTCCTGTCGCGTGCGTCGATGAGTTCGAACATCGTGCGATCATTCAGGAGCGACCGGATGTCATAACTGGTGACGCCGATGAAACGCCATGGCCACGCCTTGATCACATCTCCCTCGATGATCCTGGTGGGGTCGTTGAAGTCCATAGGCTGCATGTTGATGGGGCTGGGCGGGCTGGTCTGATGGGCCCAGGCCCACGACATGTACGCGGGCACGACGTAGCCCTTCTGGTCATAGGCGTAGTTGGTGTAAGCCCTGATGAACTGGCCGCCGTGCGCCTCCTCGGCGAGCATCCGCGACAGGGCCTTGGCCTTGCCTAGCGCGGGGAGCAGGATCGAGATCAGCAGTGCGATGATCGCGATCACCACCAGCAGTTCGATGAGCGTAAAGGCCCGACCGTGTGCGCGGCGGGTGACCGACCGAGCGAGTCGCGTGTACATGGGCGTGCTCCCCTGAACCGAACGGTGGAGGAAACGGGCGACCAGAACGGCCGCGTATCGTCAGAGTGTACCGATTCCAAGGCGCCAAGCAAGCCCCCGAGGCTCAGTTCTTTCGGGGAGACAGGACCGAAGGGAGGTTTACTCCCGAAGGAGTTCGGCGATCTGGACCGCATTGAGGGCCGCGCCCTTGCGGAGTTGGTCGCCGCTGATGAACAGGTCGAAGGACAGGCAGGGTGCGCTGCGATTGTGCGGGGCTGATCCGGGCGCGGCCCTGGATTCGGTAGACGTACGGGGGACAGGTGCGCTGCTCGGGTCCGGTCGCAAGCGGCCGACGAGCACGTCATCCTCGCCGGAAGCCTTGAGGGGCGTGGGGAAGAGGTTGGCCGCGCGGTCATCGACGAGGCGGACGCCGGGTGCTGCGGCCAGGCATTGGCGGACCTGATCGAGGGTTGCGGGGCGCTGGAAGGTGACGTTGATGGACTCGGAATGGGCCCGGAGGACGGGCACGCGGATGCAGGTTGGGCTGATGCGGACGAGAGGGTCATTCCAGATCTTGCGGGTCTCGTCGATCATCTTGCGCTCTTCAACGTTGAGGCCCGTGGCGGGGTCTACGGGGGTGTTGTGGGAGAAGAGGTTGAAGGCGCAGGGCTCGTGGAAGACCTCGGGCGTGGGGGCGGCGCCGCTGAGTACGGCGCGGGTCTGGCCCTGCAGTTCGGCCATGCCCTTGGCGCCGGCGCCCGAGGCGGCCTGGTAGGTGGAGACGACGATGCGCTCGATGCCGAAGGCCACCCGGAGAGGACTGAGCGGGACGAGCAGGATGATCGTCGAGCAGTTGGGGTTGGCAATGATGCCGGGACGGCGGGGATTGGCCAGGCGGGCCATGGCCGCGGCGTTGACCTCGGGGACGACCAGCGGGACGCCGTCATCCATGCGGAAGGCAGAGGAGTTGTCGATGACGGTGGCGCCGGCGCGCACGGCGAGGGGTGCGAAGTGCCTGGAGACGGCGGAGCCGGCGGAGAAGAGGGCGATGTCGATGCGGTCGAACGAGCGCTCGGTCAGCGGTTGGATGGTGCGCGGTTCGCCGCGGTAGCGGACCGAAGCGCCGGCGGAGCGTTCGGAGGCGAAGAGGCGCAGGTCGGCGTGGGGGAAGTGGCGCTGCTCGAGGACGGCGAGCATCTCGCGGCCGACCGCGCCGGTGGCGCCGACGATGGCAACGGTTGGGAGGGTGGCCATGGGTTCAGAACTCCCGAGTCACCACTGCATCGGCCATATTGAACAGGAAACGTTTGGCGGGGGTGTCGGGGATCGGATCGAGGCCGCGCTTGGCCTGGTCCACGAGGGATTGCGCGACGGAGCGGGCGTGATCGATGGAGCCGGTGCGTTCAAGGGCGTCGATGAGAGGTTCGGGGATCGGGGTCCGGGGATCGCGTTCTGAACCCGAGACCCCAGACCCGGGATCCGATTCCCGGAACCCGCGCAGGAGAAGGAGGGTGCGCCCGCGCTCGGTGGGCGCGGCCGCGGCGAGGTGATGGATGACGGGGAGGGTCAGTTTGCCCAGTTGGACATCCTTGCCGACGGACTTGCCGACGGTGGAGGCGGAGCCGAGCAGGTCGAGCAGGTCGTCCTGGATCTGGAAAGCGACTCCGAGGTTGAGGCCGAAGTCGTGGAAGCGGGCGGCGGTGGGCTCGTCGGCGCCGGCATGGGCCGCGCCGAGGCGGCAGGCGACGGCGATGAGCGAGGCGGTCTTGCGCTGGACGATCTCGAAATAGGTGGGCTCATCGATGGAGAAGTTCTCGCGGTGGTGGAGTTGGAGCAGTTCGCCGGCGCAGAGGGTCATGCCGGTGGCACCGATGAGGATGGCCGCGGCACGGCCGAGGGAACCGTGGAGGGTGGAGCAGAGGCGGTAGGCGGCGGAGAAGAGGTAATCGCCGAGGATGACGGCGGGTTCGTTGCCGTGGAGGCGGTTGAGGGTGGCGCCGCTTCGTCGGGTGTCGGCCTCGTCCAGAACGTCGTCGTGGATGAGGGTGGCCATGTGGATCATCTCGCAGACGGCGGCGAGGGTGATGTGGTCGTCGGAGAGGGGCGGGACATCGGAGGTCGGGGTTCTGAGTTCAGGGGCGGGGCGGGCGGCCAGGGCGCACAGGACGACCAGGGTGGGGCGGAGCATCTTGCCGCGGTAGCGTTCGACGTGCTGGCAGAGGCGCTGGACGGGAGGCAGGTCGCAGCGGACCTGGTCGTTGAAGCGCTGCTCGACGCGGGCGAGGGACCGCCGCATGAGGTCGTGGACCGGCTGGAGGTCGGGGTGGACGTCGAGGAGGGACGGCATGGGGGAAGAGTAGGAGGGGGCGCGGCGGACCGATGCCGGCGGACCGGGCCGGGACGCGTGGCTTCATCTCTCCGCCACGATGTAGGCGATATAGGCGGGGCAGGGCTCGCCGTGGTCGGTGGGCCTGAAGTCGCCGTCGCCGCCGCCTTTGCCGTCGTCGCCTTCCCAGTAGACGGTGGAGCGGGCGAAGCCGGCGTCGGCGAGGGCGTCGCGGATCTCGGGGATGGTCCAGAGGCGCCAGTGGTAGGTGAAGGCGCGCCGGATCCGCGAGCCGTCGGGGAAGCGGAAATCGATGTGGCAGAGCAGGTCGCCGGTGATGGGGTTGTATTCGTGCTGGTCCCAGACGTAGGTGAAGCGGGGGCGGGCGGGCGTGCCGCGAGGATTGGCCGAGGTGGGGGGCTCGGCCCGGCGCGCCGGGCAGCGGCGGAGTTCGCGGATCTGGCGGAGGGCGTCGGGGCCGCCGTAGAAGTCGAGGAAGAAGAGGCCGCCGCGGCGCCCCTGTCCGCGCGGCTGCGTGCGGCTGCGCCGGGGCCGGCCGCCGAGATTGGTGGTCAGCGAGCGGTGTACGGAGCGGAAGTAGCGCAGCAGCAGCGGACGGGTCTTGAAGCACCAGTAGGAGAAGTTCATGGCCAGGACAACGTCGTAGCTGCGGGCGCGGACAAGCGCGGGCTTGGGCTGTGCCAGCACGTTGGCCCGCTTGATGGTCAGGCGGGCCTTCTGGTGGTCGGTGAGTCGGGTCAGGTTGTGGGCGCGGCCCCAGGCCAGGGGCTTGGGGTCGAGGTCGACGGCGACGGCGAGGTTGGCGGGGCGGCGGCGGACCCATTCGCAAGCGGTGTTGAAGGTGCCGCAGAAGTCTTCGCGCAGGAGCGTGGCGTGCCGGGCGCGCAGGGCCTTGCAAGTTTCGTCGACGAAGTCGATTTCGGCGTCGACGGACTGAACCGAGTGCTGGTAGAGGTCGTAGGGGTCGGATCGCGAGGCGAGGGTGGCGCGCGTCGCACGGGTTTTCGGACGGCTCGGGGGCATGGGTCGGGAGTGTACGGGGCGCGGCGCCGCACGGGCGGGGCCGGCGTCGGAGGGGCCGGCGCTATACTCGGCACTCACTGGCGGATCACTGCTGGAGGTTCGTGATGCACTTGAGCATGGTCGGGACGGGGTACGTCGGGCTGGTGACGGGCGTGTGCCTGGCCAACACGGGCAACAACGTCGTCTGCCTGGACGTGGACGCCGACAAGATCAACCGGCTGCGGGCCGGGCAGTGCCCGATCTACGAGCCGGGGCTGACGGAGCTGCTCGAGCGCAACATCGCGGCCGGGCGGCTGACATTCAGCACCGCCGCCGCGGAGGCGCACCGCGACGCCGACATCATCTTCATCTGCGTGGGCACGCCCAGCGACGAGCGCGGGCACACGGACCTGAAGTACATCCTGGGCGCGGCCGACGACGTGGGGGACGTGCTCAAGGCGCTGGGGCCGGGGCAGAAGCCCAAGGTGGTGGTGGTCAAGTCCACGGTGCCGGTGGGGACGACGCTGATGGTGCGGGACCGGATCCGCCAGCGCGTGGGGGCGTCTATCCCGTTCGAGGTGGCCAACAACCCGGAGTTCCTCAAGGAGGGCGCGGCCATCGACGACTTCAACAAGCCGGACCGGGTGGTGGTGGGAGTGGAAAAGGAGCCGGTGGGGGAGTTGATGAAGGACCTGTACGACCCGTTCGTTCGCAATGGGCACCCGGTGTTCGTGATGGACATCCTGTCGAGCGAGATGGTCAAGTACGCGTCGAACGCGATGCTGGCGTGCAAGATCTCGTTCATCAACGAGATGGCAAGCCTGTGCGAGGCGTACGGGGCGGACATCAACCGGGTGCGCGAGGGGATGTGCTCGGACAAGCGGATCGGCAACCAGTTCCTGTATCCGGGGCTGGGATACGGCGGCTCGTGCTTTCCCAAAGACACGCTGGCGTGCGTCATGATGGGGGACAAGGCGGGGCGGCCGGCGACGCTCAACCGGTCGGTGCACGAGGTGAACCAGCGGCAGCGCGACCTGTTCTTCGACAAGATCGTGGGGCAGTTCAAGGGCGACGGGGGCCTGCAAGGCAAGACACTGGCGTTCTGGGGCATCGCGTTCAAGCCGCGGACAGATGACATCCGCGAGGCGCCGGCGCTGACGCTGATGCGCAAGGCGCTGGGGTTCGGCGCGGCGGTGCGGGCGCACGACCCGGTGGCGAACGAAAACGCGCGCCGGGAACTGGGGCCGGCGGTGACGGTGCTGGACGACATGTACGAGACGCTGCGGGGGGCGGATGCGCTGGTGGTGTGTACGGACTGGGACGAGTTCAAGAACCCGGACTTCGAGCGGATGGCCAAGTTGCTGCGCCGGCGGGTGATCTTCGATGGAAGGAACTTGTACCGGCGTCAGCACATGGGGGAGTTGGGGTTCACGTACTACTCGGTGGGGAGGGCGCCGGTGAAGCCGGGGTGAAGCCCGGGGACAGGGGGCGGGGGACAGCGGGGATGCGACAGTCGGCATACCGACCCTGCCTCGGACCAGCAGTTCGGCGACCGGATCGCGCGCAGTCGCTCCGCGATGAACTTGACAGTAACCTGCTGCCATGAAGATCGTCGCCAAGATCCTGTTGATGCTTGCGCTCCTTGCAGCAGTTTCTGCGACGCTTGCTTTCTGGCGGGCGGAGGCTACGCCGTTGCTGGCAGACAAGCTCGTCTATGGCCAAGCGAATGCGCTTGTGCAGGATGGTCGTCTGGACGTTCAGCGGCTGCAGTCCGCCTTGGAGGATCGAGGCCTCGGGCGGCTCGCGAGCGGAGCCCCCGACGACCTGTCACACTGGCTCCCGACGGACGTTGTGGAGAGCACCGTGGCGCACGAACGGTTCTGGGCGTGGCTGTGGTCGTTTCACGCCGCGGTGGTGGGCAGTTGCGGGTTTGGCGTCCTGGTGCTCAGCGGGCGCATTGCACGGTCCGAGGCAACGGTGGCATGATGCGATGCATCGATCCGCCCGGCATGGCCAGTGTGGTGCGCGCCGATTGGTTGGAGGCCACGCGCTCGATCGAGCCGCGCACCATCGACCTCGTCTACGCGGACCCGCCCTTCAACACCGGCCAGGTACAGGCGGGGCGCAACGGGTCGTTCGACGATCGGTTCGGGTCCACCGCGGGGTACATCCAGTGGCTGCGCGAGCGGCTGGTGGCGACGATCCCGCTGCTCAAGCCGACGGGGAACCTGCTGGTCCACGTCGATTGGCGGACGAGCCATCGCGTGCGGGTGCTGCTGGACGAGTTGCTCGGCGAGGACCGGTTCGTCAACCACCTGGTCTGGTCGTACGGGCTGGGGGGGTCGAGCCCGCGCCGGTTCGCGCGGAAGCACGACGACATCCTGTTCTATTGCATCGATCCGGGACGGTACTCCTTTGAGCCGGCGCGGGTGCCGGCGACAAGCCAGCG
>JBGPGM010000099.1:0-7180 GCA_041483855.1 Phycisphaerae bacterium
CATCCGGGCGGCCATGGCGTTCATCGCGCCGTTCATCGCGCCATTCATGGCGTCGCCGCCGGAAATGGACGGCGAGTCGGCGGCGCCGACGCGAGCGACTTCAAGGCGGTCCAGCCGGAGGTTGCGGTCCTCGAGCCTGGAGACGTAGAAGTCGTTCTCGAAGTGGGGGGTGAGCAGGTGCTTGCCGGCGTCGAGCCGGATGGGGACGCCGACGGCGAGCCGGTGCCAGGGCTCGGCGAGCAGGCGTGCGTTGGTGGCGGGGTAGTCGGCGCCGTTTACGACCAGATCGACCGTGGGCAAGGCGCCGCCGGCATAGGTGCCGCTGGCGACGATGAACATCTGGTACAGGCCGGGCGAGGGGACTTCGACGGGGAAGCACAGGGCCGGCTCGGCACCGGCGTTGTCGAAGAACTTGCCGCCGGAGGCGAGCGGGTCGGTCCCGATCCGCACCTTGTCGTTCTTGAACCGCTTTGGGCGCTCGACGTCGTACGCCTGCTCGGCCTCGCCGGCGGTGAGGTCCGCTCCGTCGGGGCGGGCGACGCGCACGGTGACGGGGGCGCTGGAGCGCGGATCGGGAACATCGCCGGCGGCGACGATGAGCAGCGTCAGCGGGCCGGGGAGGATGGAGTCGGCATCGACCTCGAAGTAGACGCGGCGGAGCGGGCCCTCGTCGGGCGGGCTGACTTCGACCGAGGCGCTGGGGGCGATGCGCTGGCCGCTGGAGAGGTGCAGTTCCAGGTCCGGCACGGGATTGGGGCCCGGATGCCACAGGTCCACGCCGACTCCGAAGCGGCCCCACACGACGGCGCCGTCGGCGGGACCCACGATCTGCGGCCGGACCAGGAGCAGTCCGTCCGCGCCGGGCGGGGGGATCACGTCCAGGTGCAGCGGAGCGCCCGCGATCGTGAGCGTCGCCGTGCCGGGCGACTGGCCCCGCACGCGCACGTAGCCGATCGACTGTCCCGACAGGACGGCGGGTTCGCGCACGACCTTGAGGATCGCGGGGTTGTCGATGCTGGCGATCAGGATGGTGTCCACGTCGCAAGGGTTGGCGACGCGGAAGGCGATGACCCGGGTCCGGCCGGCGCCGACCGTCGTGCGGTCGGTGTCAAAGTCCACCACCGCAGGGACCGGCGGCGCTGAGGCCCCCGCGGAAGACGGCGGTGCGGTGATGGGGGGCCGGGTGACGGCAAGCATCGACGCCGCGAGCACCGGGGCGAGCGACAGGAAACGGAGAGCGCGAGCCATCGGGTGGCCTCCCGGGCGAGTAGCCATGGATGAAGGATACGCCGCGGGCGCGCATCGGCCGGGAAGTTCAGGCGCCGACGGCGTGCACCTGGGAGCCGGCGTCGGCGCGGCTCTGGGCGACGGCCGCGACGCGCACCCCGTGGTCCTCGAGCGTGCGCACGATGTCGCCAAGGGAGATGAGCGCGCGGTTAAACCACACGAGGACGGAAGCGGCAGGACCGTCCTGGTCGATGCTCTCGACGCCGCGCAAGCGGCCGAGGAGCGCGTCCACCGTGTCGCGACTGGCCCGGGTGTCGGCCCGACGCGCCAGGCGGATAACCGCGATGTACCTGTTCATGGCCGATTCCTTTGGCCAGCAGCGCTCGCCGGTGGGCGCCACGAACGTCGCGTGCCGCATCGCCCGAGAGAACCCGACGCTAAGGCCAGGGTGGGCGTTCATGCAGCGGTCCGCCGCGCGACCCCATTGTGGCGCGGCGCTGTGTCCCCACGGAGGACCCGTCTCGATCAGAGTACCGCAATCTGAGGCCATGTGCCAGGGGAAATCCGGAGTACCGCGTCCGTTCTTCCTGATTGGGGACTTGTACCCCCGCGCCCGCGCGCCTCGACAAGGCCGCGGTTCAACCATAATCTCTGAGGGTCTGGCGCGGAACCGCGGCGGAACGGGCCCAGGTGGCGAAATTGGCAGACGCACCACCTTGAGGTGGTGGCGCCCGAAAGGGTGTGGAGGTTCGAATCCTCTCCTGGGCATTGGTCGGCTAACCCCCCTTTATGGGGTGGATCAGCGATGAAGATCACGTATGGCGAGTACGACGACGAGGGCCGATTCCTCTCGCCGGATGAGTTGTTCCCCAGCCCCGCCCTGATGCAGTTCATCCTGGAGCATGGGCAGGAGGGGCTGGATGAACTGCCGGATGGCGATGAGCAGGTGCAGGCGCTGATCGAGCAGATGGTCAAGGCGGGGATGCTCGAGCGCGAGGAGGGGACGGGCCGGTTACGTCCGACGGCACGCCTGGTGCAGGGTATGGAGCACCGGGCGCTGCTGGAGATCTTCCGCGGGATGAAGGCGGGGTTGGGCGATGGGCACGCGAGCACGGACCCCGGGCGGGCCGGAGAGCGGACCGACGGGACAAAGCCGTACTCGTACGGCGACCCACTGGGGGAGTTGGCGCTGCACGAGACGCTGCGCAACGCGCTGGCGCGCCAGGGGATCGCGCCCCGCGAGGCGGGCCGGGCGGGGGCTCGCGGGCCGCTGATCCGGCTGCGCGAGCCGGACATCGAACTGCACAATGTTGAGTCCAGCGCGGAGACGGCGCTGTGCGTCCTGCTGGACCTGTCGGGTTCGATGATGCGGTACGGACGGCACATCGCGGCCAAGCGGGTGGCGATGGGGCTGGCGGCGCTGGTGGGCCGGCGTTTCCCGCGCGACACCGTCGACTTCGTGGGTTTCGCGTCGGTGGCCCGGCCGCTGGCTCACCGGGACGTGCCGCTGGCGATGCCCCGGCCGATCACGACGCGCCAGTGGGAGATCCGCGTGCGCGTGCCGCTGGACCAGGCGTCGCGGACGCACCCGCACTTCACGAACCTGCAGCACGGGCTGCGCGTGGCGCGCTCGGTGCTGGCGCGGCGAGGGGCGGCGAACAAGATCGCGTTCATCATCACCGACGGCCAGCCCACGGCGCACCTGAGCGGCGGCGCGGCGGCGCCGATCCTGAACCTGATCTACCCGCCGGCCCAGGCGAGTTCCGACGCCACGCTGGCTGAGGCGCTGCGTTGCCGGCAGGAGGGGATCCGCCTGTGCTCCTTCGCGCTGATCGAGGAATACTGGGGGATGGACTGGGTGAGTTTCGTGGAGCAGATGACTCGGCTGACGCGCGGCGTGGCGTACTACTGCACGGCGGGGGACCTGGCCGAGACGGTGATGGAGTCGTACCTGTCGGGCAAGAAGACCAGGGCCGCGGGGCGGTGACGCCGGGCCGCGACCGGGGTGCGCCGTCGCGGGCGGCCCCGCGCGCCGGCTGATGTGCGGATTCTGGAAGGGATGGGAACCGGTCGCGGCCGATGCGCGTAGTCCTAGACACAGCAACGGTTTCCATGCACAATCCCCATTCGATGCGCCGACGAACGAGGGTCATCGCCGCCGTAGGCGTGTACGGTGTCAGCGCCTTGGTCTGGACCCAGGCCGGCATCTTCGTCGACCCTCCGCCCGCGCCAGCGCCGCAAGAGCCCGTCGCGCCCCAGCCGGCCCCGCTAACGCCGGCGCCCGCCCAACCTCCACCCGCTCCGCCGTCCGAGCCGGCGGGTGACCCCGGTACGGCCAAGGCCGCGCCCAAGCCGGATCGCGAGGTGACGGTCTACCTCAAGGACGGCCAGCGTTTCACCGGCCTCCTGGTTGAGCAGACGCCCGGCGAACTGGTGGTGCGTTTCGGCGGCATTCAGTCTCGGTTTGCCCGCGAGACGATCGAACGGTACATCGTCCTCCCGCAGATTCTCGACCGCTACCGCGAGATCCGCCAGGCCATCGGCGACGACCCGGAGCAGATCATCACGCTCGTGGGATGGCTGCGGGACCGCGAGCAGTACGACCTGGCGCTGGCGGAGGCCAGGCGAGCGCGGACGATCGATCCGAACAACGCGGAAGCGAAGCGGCTGGAACTGGAGTTGGCGACGCAGATCGCGCTGCGGGACAAGGCTCACGAATCCCGGCCCGGCCCCGACGGCCACGGCCCGCGCGACAAGCCCCGTCCGGCGTCGCCGGCCGTGGGTATCGCCGGCCGATTCCCGCTTCTGACCGAGGACCAGGTCAATCTGATGAAGGTATTCGAGGTGGATCTGGCGCACCCGCCGCGCATGGTAATCAAGCGCGAGACGATCGCCAGACTCCTGGAGCGGGGGACGGACAACCCGCTGATCCCCGCGACGCCGGAGGGGCGGGAGGCGATGTACCGCAAGAGCGAGGCGGAGATCCTGGACATCATGTTCCGCTTGCGGGCCCGGGACCTGTACGGCGAGGTGAAGGTGCTGGACATGTCCGAGCCGGTGAAGATCTTCCGGGACCAGGTGCAGGCGACGTGGCTGACCAACGCGTGCGCGACGGCGTCGTGCCACGGAGGCGAGCAGGCGGGCCGGCTGATCCTGACGAACCGCCATCCGCGGTCCGAGCCGTCGGTGTACACAAACCTGCTGATCCTGGACCGGTTCAAACTGGCCGACGGAACGCGCCTGGTCAACTACGACAGCCCGGAGGCGTCGCCGTTGCTGCAGATGGGCCTGGCGCGCGACCAGTCGAGATATCCGCATCCGCCGGTGCCGCGGGGCGCGGGGGGGCATGACGCGTGGCGGCGCGTGTTCCGTTCGACGGATGAGAGACAGTTCCCGCGGGCGGTCGAATGGATCCAGGGGATGTACCGCCCGCGACCGGACTACCCGATCGAGTATGATCCGCCGCGGCCTCCGCCTCCCCCGCCGGCTCCGGCCGCGCCGCCTGCGGCCCCGGGGTCGGGCAATCCCCCGGAGGGCAAGCCGCCGGAACCGACGGGCCGGTAGCGGCGGATGATGGCGCCGCGACGGGGGCTGTTCGGGAGTCACGGGGCGCCGGGCGGCCGCCGACGGCCGACCAGTGGGGACGCGGCGGCACGCGGAGCATGGTAGAGTGGGTGCATCGCCCCCACCGGGGGGCGGGCTGGCGCGACGGAGGTCCGAGCCAGCGGCGGGCAGCCGGGGACGGTGGGGCCGCGGTGAGGGCGTCAAACGGAGACAGCAGGGTGAGCACCATGAGCAGCGTGGCACGAACGAGCGGCAGAGCGGTCCTGGTCGGTGTTGCGCTGATGGCGAGCGTGCTGGCGGCTTCATGCGGGCGGAGCGATGCGGACGCGGCGATCCGGCAGGCGACGATCGACCTGGGGTCGGTGTCGGCGGCCGGGTCGGTGCCGTCGGCGTCGCTGACGCTCCGGACCAAGGTGTACACCAAGGTCATACAGGACCTGACCAAGGCGGCGGGCTCGCCGCGCGGCGTCCAGGCGTCCACGGCCCACCTGCTGCGGGCCCGTGCGAACGCGGGCCTGGGCGACATCGACGCGGGCAGGGCAGACGTCATCGAGCGTCAGGCGATGGATCGGGTCGCCGTCCTGCGAGCGCTGGCGGACCAATGGCAGAGCCTGAGCGCGTCGGCCGCGGCCCTGGAGCAGTACGACCCGCGCGACGCGCTGGCGGACCTGGACAAGCAGACGGCGGCCAAGGACAAGGAGCGGGATGAGGCGCGGGCGGCCAAGAAGAAGGCCGACGAAGCGGTGGCGGCCCTGGAAGCGCGTGCCCAGGAGGCGCTGGCCAAGGCCAAGACGGAGCGTGACGCGGAGGCGGCGATTCGGCACGACGCGGTGGGCAAGTCCGAGACCGAGCGGGAGGCGTTGATCGTCAAGGCCAGCCAGCGGAAGCGCGCCGGCGACGCGCTCGACAAGCAGGCGGCTCAGTTCAGGGCCGAGGCGGCTATGCAGGCCCCGAATGCCGACGAGTTGCAGCGACAGATCGAGCGGCTCAACAAGCAGTTCGACCTGCTGAGCAAGGCCAAGGCGCAGACCATCGAGCTGGCCCAGAAGATGAAGGAGCGTGCCAAGGCGACGCGGGACGACGCCGCCCAGAGTGCGCAGCAGATCGCCGAGAAGCTGGCCCAGCTCCTCGCCATCCGTGGCGCGCTGGAGAAGCCGGCGGCGGGCGACCGCTCGCCCTACGACGTGGCGGCCACGGAATATCGGGCGGCGATCGATGAGGCGGAGGCGGCGGCGCGTGGGGTCAAGGGTGAGCCGCAGAGCGTGGCGTTGATGGCCAAGGCGGCGCACCAGCACTCGCTGGCCGCGTTGGTCACCTCGAAGGCCCGGGGGATGCAGGCGTGGGCGAGCCTGCTGGAGGTGCTGGCGACGATGAAGCCGGCGCTTCCGGAGGCGGCGCGGTACGGGAAGGACGCCGAGGAGGCGAAGAAGGCGTTCGACAACGGGCTGGCGCAGGCGAACAAGGCGTACATCGACGCCAAGGATTCCTACGCGAAGGTGGGCGGCAGCAAGGAGGTCAAGGACCGGCTCGAGGAGGTCGGCAAGATCCTCGAACAGATCGCCACCGGGGAGGTCAAGCCGGAAAAGCCGGCGCCGGCGCCGCCGGCGGGCGGAACGGGCGGCGACGCGGCCGCACCGTCCAAGGGGACCTCCGAGGAGCAGGTCCGGGCGATGCTGAATCAGTTGATCGCGGCGATGAGCCAGGGGCAGTTCGACAAGATCGGCGATTACATTCTCTTCAAGGACGATGCGCAGCGGCAGGCTTTCCAGAGCGTGATGCCGTTCATGGTGAAGGCCGCGGCGTTCGATGGGGCGTGCAAGGCGAAATACGGGCAGGACTTCCAGACCATCGTGCAGCAGAGCAAGTCAGAGGTGCTCAAGACAGCGCCGCTTTCGATGTTGGTTCAGATGATCTCGGTGATGGGCAAGGCAGCGGACTTCGGGCCGGTCAGTTCCAAGGACGCGACGGTCAAGGTGTTGGACGATTCGCACGCGGAGGTCGGCGTGGCGGGCAGCGAGTTCGGGGATACGCTCAAGGTGGTCAAAGCCGACGGGCGTTGGAAGGCCGAGGTGCCGATGCCCGAGGTGGCCGGCGCGGACCTGAAGGTGCTCGCCCCCGCCCTCGAACTCTTTGGCAAGTTCCTGGATGAGACGACCGGCAACATCAAGCGAGGGGAGTACCCGAACGGGCCGGCGATGCTGGGCGAGTTCGAGCGCGAAGTGCAATCGCTGGTGGCCGACAATGCGTCCAAGTTCATGCCCGGTCCGACCAAGCCGCCGGGCAAGAAGTGAGCGGGGGAGGCGGACGGGGGTGCGCACGACGGCCCGAAATGGGCCTTCGGGTTGACGTATCCGCTTGCTACTGCTAGGTTTTCCGCTCGCGCGCGGGG
>JBGPGM010000100.1:0-7152 GCA_041483855.1 Phycisphaerae bacterium
CCCCGTGGTCCCGGGCCGCTACGCGGGCGGGCCGCCCACGGCCGCGGGCGCCGCGGGGGCGGGGCCGGGACCCGCCGCCGGCCCGCCGCCCCCCCCTCCGCCCCCGCCGCCGCCGCCCCCCCCTCCGCCCCCGCCGCCGCCGCCACCGCCACCGCCGCCACCAGGACCTCCCCGCCGCCCGCCGCGCGGCCCGCCGCGCGACCCGCCGCGCCCGCCGCCCTTGCGGTCCGCCCCGACGAGGTTGACCGGCGCCCGGGCCTTCGTGTGCGCCGAGCCCTTGGTCATGAACGCCTTGCCCTTCTCGATCTTGTCCTCGATCGGCGTCCGGTCCAGCGTCACGCCCCGCAACTGCGCCACCCGGTCCGGCACCCGCAGGCGCGACAGCCCGTCGAACACCGCCTTGATCGTGTTCCGCGAGTTCGTCGAGCCGAAGCACTTGCTCAGGCAGTCGCTCACCCCCGCCATCTCCAGCACCGACCGGACCACCGCCCCCGCCACCACCCCCGTCCCCGGAGACGCCGGCACCAGCCGCACCTTCGACGCTGCGAACTTCCCCTCCACCTCGTGGTTGATCGTCGATCCCACACGCGGGATCGACACCAGTCGCCGCTTGGCCGCCTTCTGCGCCTTCTCGATCGCCTGCGGCACCTCGTTGGCCTTGCCGTAGCCGTACCCCACCTGCCCCGACCGATTCCCCACCACCACCAGCGCGCCGAACGAGAACCGCCGGCCGCCCTTGACGGTCGCGGCCGTTCGGTACACCCCCAGCGTCGTGGATTCAAGACCGCCGGATTCTTCCAGGAACTCTGCCATGTGTTGCTCTCTGTGCCGGCGCCGTGCCGGCGCCCGTCGGACCTCTGGGGCCGTGCGCCCCGTGATCAACCTGATTCGCCGCTAGAACGCCAGGCCCCCCTTGCGGGCCGCCTCGGCCAGAGCCTTGACCCGCCCGTGGTACCGGAACCCGCCCCGATCGAACGCCACCGCCTTCACACCCGCCTCCTTGCAGCGCTGCGCCAGCAGCGTGCCGATCGCCGCCGCGGCCTGGCAGTTGCCCCCCTTGCCCGTCCCCGCCGCGGGCTCGGCCGTTGACGCGGCGACGATGGTCCGCCCCGCCAGATCGTCGATCACTTGCGCGTGGATGTGCTTGAGCGACTTGTACACCGCCAGGCGCGGGCGAGACGGCGTGCCCATGGTGCGCCCCCGCACCGCCTTGTGCCGCTTGATCCGACGATTCACCTTGTCCTTGTGCTTGTCCATGTCCGTTGTGCCCTGTCAACCCGTGCTCCCGGGTCATGCGCCAAACGTCTTGCCCGCCTTCCTCTTGATCGTCTCCGTCGTGTACTTGATCCCCTTGCCGTTGTACGGCTCGGGCTTGCGGGTCGCCCGCATGTCCGCGGCGAACTGCCCGACCATGCGCTTGTCGGGCCCCTGGATCTTCACGAACTGCTTCTCCACCGTCACCTTCAGGCCGACGGGGATGTTCAGCATCTTCGGGTTGGCGAACCCCACGATCAGCTTCAGCTTGTTCCCTTGCACCACCGGCGACCAGCCCACCCCCACCACCTCCATGCTCTTCTCGTACCCCTTGGTCACCCCCAGGATCATGTTGCGGATCAGGGCCCGCGTCGTCCCCCAGATCGCCACGATCTGCTTGTCCTTCATCTTCGAAGCGTCGATCGCCACCTTCACCGCCTTCTCCGCCTCGTCCCACACGACGCTCACCTCGGGCCGATGCGTCATGTTCAGCGTGCCGCCCGGGCCCTGCACCATCACCGTGCGGTCCTTGATCGACACCTTCACCCCCGCGGGCACTTCAACGGGTTTTCTTCCGATCCTCGACATGATCCGATGCTCCACCCCCACCACCCAAGGCCAACTCTTCCGCTAGTCCACCATCGCCAGCAACTCGCCCCCCACACCCTCCGTCCGGCACTTGCGGTCGCTCATCACGCCCCGCGACGTCGACACGATGCAGATCCCCAGCCCTTGCAGCGGTCGCGGCAGGTCCGCCAGCGTGCTGTACACTCGCCGCCCGGGGCTCGACTCGCGCCGCAGCGTGTGCAGCACCGTCTCCCCACGCGGGCCGTACCGCAGCTTCACCTTGATCTTCCCCTGCCGCCCGTCCTCCACCACGTCAAACGTCTCGATGAACCCCTCGGCGCGCAGCACGTCCGCGATGCCGCGGCACACCTTGCTGTTCAGGCACGTGACGGTCTTGGATCGGTTCCGCGTGGCGTTGCGGATCCGGGTCAGCATGTCGGCGATGGGGTCGTTCAGGGACATCGGGCGTTTCCAGAAGAGATCAGGGGATCAGCGGACCAAGGGATCGGGTTCGACAGCGTGGGGGGCGGGGGGCACAACGTCACCAGCTTGCCTTGCGCATGCCCGGGATCTTCCCTTCCAGCGCCAGCTTGCGGAGCATGATCCGGCTGACGCGGAACTTGCGGTACACGCCCCGGGCCCGGCCCGTTAGCTCGCACCGCCGCACGATCCTCGAGCTGAACTTCGGCTTGCGCCTCGTCTTGGCCATCTGTGCCTTGGTCGTCATCGTCGGGTGTCTCCGTGCCCTATGCGCCGGCCGCCGGGCGTTGATCGGTTGCTCTTGCTCGTCACGCGGCTCCTCACGCCGCCCCGCCCTTGCGGAACGGCATCCCCAGTTCCGCCAGCACGAACTTGCTGACCTCCGGCGTGGACTGGGAGAAGCAGATGTTGATGTTCATGCCGTGCGTGAAGTTCACCTCGGCCATGTTGATCTCGGGGAACACGCCCTGCTCCGACAACCCGACCGAGTAGTTCCCCTGCCGGTCGAAGGCGTTGTCCTTGAGGCCGCGGAAGTCCTTGATGCGCGGCGCCGCCAGGTTGATGAAGCGGTCCAGGAAGTGCCACATGCGGTCGCGACGCAGCGTCACCTTGGCGCTGGACTCGTACCCCTCGCGGACCTTGAAGTTCGACACGCTCTTCTTGGCCTTGATCACCACCGGGCGCTGCCCCGTGATCTTCATGATCGTGTCCAGCACCGTCTGGCGCACCGTCGGCGGCAGTTTCGTCCCCTCCAGGTGCCGGCCCATGTTCACGTTCACCACGATGCAGTCCAGGCGCGGGCGCTCCATCGGGTTCTTGAGCCCGAACGCCTCGCCCAGCTTCGGTGCGACCTCTTCCTGGTAGCGCACCTTCAGGCGCGGCTTGGGCGCCGGCCCGCTGGGGACCTCCTCGGCCGCCGCATCGGGTTTCCTGCCCTTCTTGTCTTTGTCCTTGGCCATGCTTGGGAACTCGTCTGGAAAGGGTGTGCCGCGGGTGCTCGCTACGCCGGCTTGGACCGGTCGCCCGGGGCGCGGCTGACGGTGCTCAGGACCTTGCCCCCCTTGACGGCCACGCGCACCTTCGTGCCGTCGCGCTTCGTCTCGAACCGGACCCGCGAGGGCTTGCCGTCCACCGCGGGGCTGACGTTGCTGATGTGGATGGGCGCCTCGCGCGTGATGATGCCCCCCTGCGGGTTGAGCCGCGACGGCTTGAGGTGCTTGGTGCGCAGGTTGATCCCCTTGATCACCACCCGCTGCGCCTCCGGGTCCACCCGCATGATCGTCCCCACCCGCCCCTTGTGCGAGCCGCTGGTGATGACCACCGAATCACCCTTGCGTACGTGACTGGGCATCAGACCACCTCCGGAGCCAGCGAAACGATCTTCATGTAGTTCTTGTCGCGCAGCTCCCGGGCCACCGGCCCGAAGATCCGCGTGCCCTTGGGGTTCCCGTAGTCGGCGATCAGCACCACAGCGTTCGAGTCGAACTGCACGTACGACCCGTCCGCGCGCCGCGTCGCCTTCGTCGTCCGCACCACCACCGCCTTGGACATGTCCCCCGCCTTCACCTCCGCACCCGGCAGCGCCTTCTTGATCGACACCAGCACCCGGTCCCCCACGTTCGCCGTGCGGCGCGTGAACTTGCCCGAGGCCGTCGAGCCCCCGTACACGCGGATCACGTAGGCGATCTTCGCCCCCGAGTTGTCCGCCACTTCACATCGTGTTTCTTGCTGCAGCATGGCTTGGGGTCCGCTTGGCCTGGGGGTGGGGGTGGGGGGGCGTCCGAACGGCCGGTCACTCGATCACGGTGTGCACGAGCCGGCTCCGCTCCACCACGCGCACCAGCCGCCACGACTTGGTCTTGCTGATCGGGCGCGTCGGGGCGATCTCCACCCTGTCCCCCACTTTCGATTCGTTCTGCTCGTCGTGCACCTGCAGGATCGTCCGGTGCCTGAGCGTCTTGCCGTACTTGGGGTGCGGCGCCTGGAACGTCACCGCCACGCGGCGCGTCTTGTCACGCTTGTCGGATTCCACCGTCCCGACCTTCGTCTGGACCGGCTTGGCGGGCTTGGCGGTGCTGGCGTCGTTTCTTGTCGTCATGGTCGTCCGTCTCTTTCAGCCTTTCGTCGTCGCCGGGTCCCGGCCTCTCGGCCCCGCCCCGCCGTTCAGCCCTTCGCCTTGGCCGACCCACGGGCCTTGCGCTCCGTCAGCAGCCGCGCCACGTCGCGCCGGGTCTTGCCGAACTGCGACAGATCCTCGACCTTCTCCGTCACGGCCTGGGTCCGCAGCGTGAACAACCGCTCGCGCTGCCGCTTGACCTCCACCACGATCTCCTCGTCCGTCAGCTTGTGAACCTGGGGCCGGCTCATGCGTTCCTTCCTTGCGATCCCTGTCCTTCGTCCTCGTCCGTCGTACGCCCGCCGCGCTCACACCGTCAGCCGCCGCCCCACGAACCTGCACCGCACCGGCATCTTCGCCGCCACCCGCACCAGCGCCCGACGCGCCGTCGCCTCCGGAACTCCCGCGATCTCGAAGAGCATCGTCCCGGCCCTGACCCGCGCGGCCCAGTAGTCCACGTCCGCCTTGCCCGTGCCCATCCGCGTCTCCAGCGGTTTCTTGGAGATCGGCTTGTCCGGGAACACCCGGATGAACAGCTTCCCCTCGCGCTTGAGCAGGTGCTGCGCCGCGATGCGCCCCGCCTCCAGCTGGCGCGCCGTCACCCACAGGCTCGTCAGCGCCTGCAAGCCGTAGTCCCCGTACGCGACGTAGTTGCCCTTCGTCGCCTTCCGCTCGCGCACGCGCCGGAACTCCTTGCGGAACTTCACTCGTTTGGGCATCAACGCCATCGGTCACACTCCACATCGCTCCGCGCCCCGCTGGGCGCGCCCCGACCCACCCGCTACCGGCGCCCGCGCGCCCTGGCCCGCCCGCCCGCCGCCTTCGATTCGGCCTCGTCCACCGCCCCCTTGGCGTACATCCCCTTGTAGATCCACGCCTTGCACCCGATCGCCCCGTACGTCATGAACGCCTCGGCGAAGCCATAATCGATGTTCGCCTGCAATGTGCTCAGCGGCAGCGACCCCACCCGCACGTGCAGCGTCCGGCTCATCTCCGCCCCGCCCAGCCGCCCCGACACCTGCAACCGCACCCCCAGCGCCCCCGCCTGCATCGACGCGTCCGCCCGCATCTTGAGCACGCGCCGGAACGACGTCCGCTTCTTCAGCTGCTCCGCCACCGACTCCGCCACCAGCTGCGCGTCCAGGTCCGGGTTCTTCACCTCCAGGATCGAGATCGACACCTTCCGCCCCGTCATGTACTGCAGCTCTTCCGTGATCCGGTCCACCTCCGCCCCCTTGGGGCCAATTACCAGCCCCGGACGCGCCGTCTTGATGATCACCTTCAGTTCCTCGCGCGTCCGCTCGATGTGCACGTCCGACACCGCCGCGTGCGGCGGCTGGCGGTTGAGCCGCTGGTCCAGGAACTTGCGGATCTTGCAGTCCTCGATCAGCAGCTCCCCGTACAGCGCCTTGGGCGCGTACCACCGGCTGCGGTGCGCCTCGGTGATGCCCACCCGGAACCCGAATGGCTGCGTCTTCTGTCCCATTTACGTGCGCTCCTCGACGCCGACGGTGATGTGGCTCATCTTCTTCTTGATCGGGTGGGCCCGCCCACGGTCCTTGGGCTGGAACCGCTTGATCACCGGCCCGCTGTCCACCCGCGCGTCGGCCACCACCAGCGCCGTCACGTCCGCCTCCGCCCGCTCCGCGTCCGCGATCGCCGCGCTCAGCGCCTTGCGCACCCCGATCGCCGCCCGCTTGGTGTTGAACGTCAGCAGGTTCAGCGCCTCGTCCACGCGCTTGCCGCGGATCAGGTCCGTCAGCAGCGCCACCTTCCGCGGGCTGCCCCGCTGGAACCGCGCCACGTTCGTGAACCGCACAAGGTCGTTCACCGACGACTCCAGGGCCACCGCCAGTTTCTCCGCGTCCTGCGGCGTGCAGCGCGGATGGTCGCTGCCGCGCATCCAGTTGTGCACCGCCGAAAGCGCCCGCTCGTCCGAGAGGCCCTTGCGCTCCACCGCCAGCGCCAACTGATCGACGCCGACGCCCTTGTCCCGGGCCAGTTGCTTGAGTTTGTCGCCTCGGATTCTCACGGCTTGTCCTCGTTGACGGATCTACGACGGTCCTGACTGTCCCCCGGGTCGCTCTCGGGCGCTCAGGCCTCGACCTTCAATCCCGCCTCGATCCCTTCCTTCTTGTTCGTGTGCCCGCGGAACGTGCGGGTGATCGCGAACTCCCCCAGCTTGTGCCCCACCATGTCCTCCGTGATGAACACGTCCATGAAGATCCGCCCGTTGTGGACCTTGAACGTGTGCCCCACGAACTCCGGCACAATCGTGCACGCCCGCGCCCACGTCTTGAGCGGCTCCCGCTTGTTCTGCTGGTTCAGCCGCTCCACCCGCCGGAACAGCTTCTCGACGACGTGCGGCCCCTTCTTGGCGCTGCGGCTCATGGCTTGTCCCTTCGTTCCATCACGCCTCCGTCCCTCGATCCCCCCGTCCCTTATTACTTCAACTGCCCGTACCGCCTCGACACCCGCCGCCGGATGATCAGCGACGTGCTCTGCTTCTTGCGGTTGCGCGTCGCCCCGCCCTTGGACTCCACCCCCGTCGGCCCGCACGGCGGCCGGTTCCCCTTGCTCCGCCCCGACCCGCCACCCAACGGGTGCGCGTTGTGGCTCTTGGCCACACCGCGCGTGATCGGACGCCGCCCCAGATGCCGTGTCAGCCCCGCCTTGCCCAGCATCCGGTTCTGGTGGTCCGTGTTCCCCACCTGCCCGATCGTGGCGCGGCAGTC
>JBGPGM010000101.1:0-7148 GCA_041483855.1 Phycisphaerae bacterium
CCCGCCGCGACCGCCGCCACAAGCCTCGCCATGCGACCCCGGAGGGTCCGCACAATCTGTATGCCGCTGTTCATCGCCGAATCCCTTTCGTTGAGCCTGCCAAACAGCATCCCCCGAGCCGCGCATTCCTGTCAAGCCGAGGACAAGAGCCTATGCCGCCCCCCGATGCGGCGGACCGAGCACATCGCGGACGTCGCCGGCACGGCCTTGCGGGCCCGTGCCCCCTAGGGCGCGGGTCGCCCGGATCCAACGGCGGCGGGGTCCGCGGAAACAGGGGTGATCCGGCCCTCGATCTCGGCGGCGATGCTGGGTACCAGCACAAGCGCCTGCGCCAGGATCGATGCCCGCGACCGGCGCACCGCCCCCAGGAAGGCCCAGGGCAGGAAGGGCACGCTCAGCGGCAGGTACCACCACCAAGTCGGGATCGAGTAGGCCGTGAAGTAGGTCTTGAGCAATGAGTCGGTGATGGGAAGGCCGGGCCAGACCGAGGCGGCCAACACGAGCGCAAGGACGACCGGCCCCGTCGGACGTAGCCGCGTACGGAAGCTGAGTGTCCGTTCCGAGCCGGACTCCGAATCGACCCGTGCGACCAGGGTGCCCTCGAAGGGATGCCCGAAATCTGTCATCGTGAAGAGGCCGCCGTCGGGATTTTTCTGGCCGATCGCCAGACCGGGCATGCGTCCGCGCCGGGCGGCGGCTTCAAGGCGCCGAAGGATCTGGTCTCTGTCCAGCGACGTTCGGACCTGAGGGAGAGGGGCGAGTGAACGGGCGCGGGCTGCCGGCGATGGCCGCTCATCTGCCGGGGCGTCGGCGGACGGCTGGAGTGCCGATGCGGCATTGGCGGCTGCAACGGTGTCATGCTGACCGGGATGGGGCATCCGCGACTCCACAAGCGGGAGAGAAGGCGGGGAAGTGTAAACATACGGACGGCTCGGGCTTCGGAGTTCGGCTATCGGGTTGGAGCGGGGGCATGTTGAGTTCCGAAACCCGAACCGCGATTCCACTGGCACGTCCCTTGCCTCTATCCTTCACTGACCCCATGGAACGTACACGCACCGCCTCCGTGCTGCGCCTCGCCCACGCCGATGATGCCCCCAGGCCACCGGTGTTGTCGCGGCTCGGCGCGCCGGCTCGGGACCGTCGGGCGCGCCGGAGCGTGGCATCGGAGAACCTGGCCGCAGCCGGGCTCTCGCCGTCCGACGCCCGCTGGATGCTGGCGATCAAGGTGTCGCAGCGCCTGGACGGGGGCAACCTGGCGCTCCTCACGCCCGAGCGGCGGCGCGAGATTGTCAGTCTGGCCACGCGAATCGGCCTGCGGCAATTCGACGCCAACCTGGTCATCGCCATCGTCCAGGACGGGGCCAGAAGTGGCGAGGGCGTTCTCAGCCCAGGCGTCGCCGGGCGCATCGGCATGGTCGGTGGCCCCAGCCTGGGCGCGCGGAAACCGGAGACGGCGGAACGGGCTTGGCGGCGATCTTGGATGTGGATGCTGGTCGCGGCCGCGCTGTTCGGGGCGGTCATCTGGGGTGCGCTGGTCCGCTGGCTGGCGGGGTGACGCGTGCAGGACACGAACAAACAGGGAACATTCCCGGCCGAGCGCCGCTCGGACGCC
Organism: Phycisphaerae bacterium; assembly: GCA_041483855.1. GTDB lineage: Bacteria > Planctomycetota > Phycisphaerae > Phycisphaerales > UBA1924 > JBGPGM01. The sequence goes on from JBGPGM010000101.1 coordinate 1,613, forward strand.
GGTGTAATGTTCTCCGGCGCGCGTCCTCGTTGACGCGGTCACGCCTGGCGCGGCGGCAACGCCCTATGTCGAGGGCGCAACATGTTCCATTCCAAAGGAGGCGAGCCATGAGTTTGATCGACGTCGGAACCAAGGCCCCCGCGTTCACGCTCACGGACCAGAATGGCAAGCACCACAGCCTGAGTGACTACCACGGGCGCACGGTCGTCCTCTACTTCTACCCCAAGGACAACACCAGCGGGTGCACCGTCGAGGCTTGCCAGTTCCGCGACCACCAGCCGGATTTCTCAAAGATCAAGGCCGTTGTGCTCGGCATCAGCCCGGACGATGAGTCGTCGCACCGCACGTTCGCCGATACCCATCGCCTGACCTTCCCACTCCTGGCGGACACGGGGCGGGATGAGGCCGGCAACCCGTCGGCGTGCCATGCGTACGGCGTGTGGCAGGCCAAGGCCATGTACGGCAAGTCTTACAAGGGTGTGGTGCGCACGACGTACCTCATCGACCCCGAGGGCGTTGTCCGGCACCGCTGGGACAACGTCAAGGTCGTGGGGCACGTCCCCCAGGTCTTGGCCGCGGTCAAGGAGTTGCACCATGCGTTGGACACCGGCCAGTTGGTCGGTCCGCTCACCGAGATCCGGCCGGATTCGGTGCCCGCCGCGACCGAGAAGAAACGGGCCAAGACCTCACCGGTCCGGGGCGAGTTCGTTCCGGTGCGCGGCCCGACCGGCAACCGGCGCTCGGCGGATGCCGCGAGCAACGCCCGCCAAAGCGTCGGCGGCAAGACGCGAGGCAAGCCCGTGACGATGAAACTCGCGCCAAAGCAGATGAAGTTGCGCCAAATGAGGAAGGGATAGTCCTCCGTCGATCTCTCCCCGCGCCTATGCCCGCGCACATCGCCATCATCGGCGCCGGCCCGGCTGGGTCCAGCGCGGCCATCGGACTGGCCTGGGCCGGGGCGGCCGTCACGATCATCGAGGCCCGCGCGTTCCCGCGTGACAAGGTCTGCGGCGAGTTCATCACGCCGGCGGGGACGCGGCTGCTGGTATCGCTCGTCAGCCCCAGCGACCTGCTCGCCGCCGGGGCGCGGCGCGTGGACCGGCTGTGGCTGGAGGTGTACGACCGGTGTTCCGATTGGCCGATGCCTCGCCCCGCTTGGGCCCTGAGCCGGCGCACGCTCGACACCCTGCTGCTGGAGCGCGCCGCCGACGCCGGGGCGACGGTCCTCCAGCCGTGCCGTGCCGCGGGCGTGCGCTACACCGACACCGGCGTGATGATCGACCTGGCCGACGGGCGGACGCTCGCGGCCGACCTGGTGATCCACGCCGACGGCTCGGGCCGGCACGACCCCGCCGGGCCCACGCTCAACCGCCCCGGGGTGCTGGCCCACAAGTGCCACCTGGCGGCGCCGCACGCCGTCCCGGGCGTCCGCATGCGGTCGGCGCGCGGCGCTTATGTCGGCACCATCCAGGTCGAGGACGGCTTGGCGACGTGCGCGCTGGTTGCGCGCCGCACGCTCATCGCGGCCCATCGCGGCGACGCCGACTCGATGCTCGCAGGGCTCTGGCCCGAGTTCCGCCCTGGCTGGCGGATCGGCGACTGGCTCTGCTGCGGCGTGCCGGCGAGCGGGTACATCCGGCCCGGGCACGCGCGTTCGCTGCGGGTCGGCAACGCCGCGGCCGCCGTCGAGCCCATCGGCGGCGAAGGGATCGGCCTGGCGCTGTGGTCCGGGACGCGCGTCGCGGAACTCCTCGGTCGTTGGGGGGGGTTGCGTGGACACGGCTCGGCGCGGCTTCGCCCGGATTCCATCCAGCGCATCCAGAGTATCTTCGCACAGGACTACCGCCGCCGCCTGCGGTGGCGCCGTCCCGCCTGCCGCGTCGCGGCCGAAACGCTCATGCGACCGTCGCTGGTCCGCGCCCTGTGGCCGACGCTGGCGGCGCCGGGGCTGACGATCCGCCCGTGGTACGCGCTGACGGGCAAGCCCGTGTAAAGACGACGGGCATCCGGGCTGGGGTTCGGGTCTCGGGCCCTGAGCGCGAACCCCGATTCCGGCTTACCTGCCCCACGCTCCGGGCTTCTCTCCCGCCAAAGTGAAGCGGTACGCGAATATGCGCCCATATCGCGCGTACCCCAGCCCCAGCCTCCGAGCGCAATCGAGCACTTCGCCCTGGGTGAACCCGGCCCGCACGCTCACCCGCGCGTCGTGCCGCACCATGGCCGGCGCCCCGATCAGGAACACATTCACCATCAGGGCGTTGACCCTCGACCGCACCAGGTCGTTCCATACGATGCCCGCCCGTGCCAGGCGGTCCATGATTCGCAGCACCGTCAGCACCTGCACCGGCGCAAGGTGGTGCAGGAACATCCCGCTGTGGCAGTAGTCGAACGACTCCGGTGCGAACGTGTCGGTCAGCCGCAGCGCATCGCCGGCGACGATGGCGATCCCTGCCGCCAGGTCGGGCCGGCTCGCCACGTGCCGCCGGGCCAGGTCCAGCACCGTCGGGTTCACATCGATCGCCGTGATGCGAAGGTCGTGCCCGTGCCTGAGCCCCCAGGCCCGCGCCGCCAACGGGATGTCCGCCGACCCCGTGGCCACGTCCAGGATGGTGATGGGCCGGCCCTTCGGCCAGCGGGCCGACCAGCGCTGCAGGTGGCGGATGAACGCATGGGCGCCCCACAGGTGACGGTTCACCCGCCGGATGTACGCCAGCGACCGGTCGATCTGCCGGGCTGGTACGGTGGGGTCGTCCAGGAACTCGGTGGCCAGGACGCGTTGCATAGGGGAAGGATCGTAGAGGGGCGTGGGGCGTGGGTGGGCGAGATGGCGCGGCGGGCTCAGGGGTGATGGACTGGCTTGGCGCGATCGGGTTCTGAACCCAGCAACGGCACCGCCGGAGCATGAGACCCATCTCCTTTTCGGCGTACACTTAGGGCATGTCCGCAGGGAACGGCCATTCCGCCGCGGCGGCCACGCCGGGCTCGTCCTCCTCACCGCCTGTGCCCGAGCGGGCCACCGTGCAGATCCTCTCGGCGATGGCGGTAGCGGGGCAACCCTTCGCCTGCCTGACCTGCTACGACGCCACGACAGCCCGCTGGCTCGCCCGGGCGGGGGTGCCGCTGCTGCTGGTGGGCGACACCGCCGCGGAGGTCATCCTCGGCTTCACGCGCACCATCGACATGCCTCTGGACGTGCTGCTGGCGCTGACCGCCGGGGTCAAGCGCGGCGCGCCGGACACCGTGGTCATGGGGGATATGCCCTTCATGTCCTACCAGGCCGACGAGGGAGAGGCGATCCGCAACTCCGGGCGGTTCCTCACCGAGGGGCTGGCCGACATCGTCAAGATCGAGGCGGACGCTACCTTCGCGCCCCTCATCGCCAAGATCGTTCGGGCCGGCGTGCCCGTGTGCGGGCACGTGGGCAGCCGCCCGCAACGCTCCACCCTGACGGGCGGGTATACCTCTGCCGGTCGGACCGCCGCGGAGGCCCGGCAGGTCGTCGCTGACGCCATGGTGCTGGAGCAGACCGGGTGCCAAATGCTGCTCGTCGAGGCGGTGCCGGAGGAGGTGACGCAGCGGGTGGTGGCGGCCACGCGCGTGCCGGTGATCGGCATCGGCGCGGGCTCGGCCTGCCACGGCCAGGTCCTGGTCCTGCAGGACCTGCTGGGCATGACCGACCAGGCCCCGAGGTTCGCCGAGCCGGTGGCCCGGCTGGGGCCGGCGATCCAGGCCGCGGCCGAGGAATGGGTGCGGCGCGTCGCCCAGCGTCGCGTGGGCGGTAAGACCTACCGGATGAGGCCGGGTGAGGCGGAGCGGCTGGCGGAGGGGGCGGTGGGATGAGGCGGAAGAAGTGAAAGGGGCCAGGAGGGACAGAGGGACGATGGGGGTGACAGCCAGAGTGGCGACGTAGCAGAGTTGCGTGGGGAGGGCAATGGGACACCCATGCGGGAATCCCCGACCACCCGGTCCAGATCCGTGTTCGTCCGCGCTCGGGCGCGGCAGAGAACTCCAGTGAGGTAAACAGAGTATGCGTCGATTCGTGGCCTTCGGACCAGCCTTCGTCGTGCTCATCACCGCTCTTGTCACCCTTGTTGCCGCGCCCGCGGCGGTGCGTCGGATCGGCTATGCCAACACGGACGCCCAGATCCGGCTCGCCCGCGCCACTCTGGACGGGGACGACATCCTGGAGCGCATCAACCAGGCGGTGCGTGCCATCGCCAACGCCGTCGAGCCGACGGTCGTGCACATTTCCGTCGAGGTCCCGGGGCCGCGCGGCCGCCAGCGGGTCAGCCAGGGGTCCGGCTGGGTGTACGACGAGCGCGGCTATATCGTGACCAACGCCCACGTGGTCCGCGGCGCCCCGCAGATCGTCGTGCAGTTCCACGATGGACGCACCGCCAGCGCCAGCGTCGTCGGCCTGGATAACTCCACGGACGTGGCGGTCATCAAGGTCAAGACCGCCGAGGGCCTCTTCCCGTCCGCCCGCGCCACCGGCGAGTCTCTGAGCCAGGGCGACCGCGTCTACGCCTTCGGGTCTCCCTTCGGCTTCAAGTTCTCCATGAGCGAGGGGATCGTCTCGGGGTTGGGACGCGACCCCCGCGCCGTCATCGGCGAGAATGGCTACACGAACTTCATCCAGACCGACGCGGCCGTCAACCCCGGAAACTCCGGCGGCCCCCTGATCAACGTTCACGGCAAGGTCGTGGGGATGAACGTCGCGATCGCCACCGGCGGCCAGCCCTCGGGCACCAGCGAGGGGCAGTCCTCGGGCATCAGTTTCGCCATCCCGCTGGACACGATCGAGTCCGTCGTCGAGCAGTTGATCTCCGGCGGCGTCGTCGCCAAGGGGTACATGGGCATCAGCCTCCCGCAGGACGACCTCCGGCAAGGCAACCCGGACAAGGCCGAGGAAGCGAACCGCGTGCTGCTCCAAGCGGCGGGCTTCACGGGCCAAGGCGTGATTGTGCAGCACGCCGTCGAAGGTGGACCAGCCAACAAGGCCGGCATGCTCGATGGCGACATCATCACCCACATCGGCGGTCGGCCGGTCACCGGCATCGCGGCCCTGCGCCAACTGATCACCATCCATCGCCCGGGCGACAAGGTTCCCGTGCGCGTCTGGCGCAAGGGCGAGCTCAAGGAACTCGAAGTCGTCCTCGGGGACCTGTCCGAGACGGTGGCGGGAATGAGCCAGGCCGCGCAGGCGTTCCAAGCGTTCGGGCTGTTGGCCCTCAGCGACGCCGACGGCGGCGGCGCGCAGATCGACGACATGCGGAGGGGGTCCGCCGCGCTGGCGGCCGGCCTGCGACCTGGGCAGGTAATCGTGGAGGTGGACGGGAAGGCCGTCTCGACGGCCCAGGAGTGCCTGAGCAAGCTCGCCGAAAGCGGATTCGTCAACGGGCGGAAGGTGAAGTTGACGGTGGTGCGCTCCGACGGCACGCGCTACGACGCCGACGCGCAATACGCGCCGTGATGGGGAGGGGACCGAGGAATCAAGGGATGGACGGGGTCAGGGGGCAGAGATCCTCACCGTCAC
>JBGPGM010000102.1:0-7144 GCA_041483855.1 Phycisphaerae bacterium
AAGGCCGAGGACCTGCCCACGGTCGAAGAGTTTGTGCAGAAGCACTACAAGGAGATGACGCCGGCGGAGATGGAGAAGGCCCTGGACCGCATCCGGGCCCAGGTGGAGAAGCGGTACGGGGTGCGCCCGCACATCCGGGACATCAAGCCGATGGATGGGGTGGAGTTTGCGTATGCCCTGAACCTGTCACGGTGCATCGGGTGCCGGCGGTGCGTCCACGCGTGCGTGGCGGAGAACAACCAGAGCCGCTCGCCGGAAATCCAGTACATCCGCGTGCTGGAGATGCCGCGGGGCACGATCGACATCGAGCAGGGCAACCACCATTATGAGCACGCGACGGTGCCTGACCACGATCATTTTTACATGCCGATCCAGTGCCATCAGTGCGCCAACCCGCCTTGCGTGAAGGTGTGCCCGGTGGAGGCGACGTGGCAGGAGCCGGACGGGATCACGGTCATCGACTACGACTGGTGCATCGGGTGCCGCTACTGCGAGGCGGCGTGCCCGTACTGGGCGCGTCGGTTCAACTTCGCCGAGCCGCAGGTTCCCAAGGAGCTGCTCAACCCGAACATGTCGTACCTGTCCAACCGTCCGCGTCCGCGCGGCGTGATGGAGAAGTGCCACTTCTGCCTGCACCGCACGCGCCAGGGGAAGCTGCCCGCGTGCCTGGAGGTGTGCCCGACGGGTGCACGCAAGTTCGGCAACGTGCTGGACCCGAACAGCGAGGTGTCGGAGATCCTGCGGTCCAAGCGAGTGTTCGTGCTCAAGGAGGAGGCGGGGACCCTGCCGCGGTTCTTCTACTACTTCGACGAGCGTTACCCCCGGGACGAGGAGACGCCGGCGCCGGGGGTGGGACAAGGGGGGCCGTCGTGAGCGAGTACCCACGGTTCCTGTGGCGGTGCCTGCGCCTGAGTTTCGTCGGCGACCGGCTGTACTACGCGTGGATGTTCGCGCTGACGGTGGTGGCGTTGCTGGGCCTGAACGCGTACGCCCGGCAGTTCGTGACGGGGCTGGCCGCGACCGGCATGACCGACCAGGTGTCATGGGGGCTGTACATCGCGAACTTCACGTACCTGGTGGGGATGGCGGCGGCGGCGGTGATGCTGGTGATCCCGGCGTACGTGTACCACAACCGCGAGCTGCACCACCTGGTGATCTTCGGGGAGTTGTTCGCGGTGGCCGCGATTCTGATGGCGTTGTTGTTCGTCGTGGTGGACATGGGCCGGCCGGACCGGCTGCACCACATGATGCTGCGGTTCAACTTCCCGGTGTCGATGCTGACGTGGGACGTGATTGTGCTCAACGGCTACCTGCTGCTGAACCTGCACATCTGCGGGTACCTGATCTACTGCGCGTACCTGCGGAAGAAGCCGAGCCGCCTGTTCTACATCCCGTTCGTGTTCGTGGCGATCGTGTGGGCGATTAGCATCCACACGGTGACGGCGTTCCTGTACAGCGGGCTGGGAAGCCGGCCGTTCTGGAACTCGGCGGTGATCGCGCCCCGTTTCCTGGCGTCGGCGTTCTCGGCGGGACCAGCGTTCCTGATCCTGACGCTTCGGGTCATCGCGCGGACGACGACGTACCGGGTGCCGCCGGGAGCGCTCATGACGCTGCGGAACATCGTGACCATCGCGCTGACGATCAACATGTTCCTGCTGGGGTCGGAGCTGTTCACGGAGTTCTATACGGGCGGGTCGCACACCGCGTCGGCGCGGTACCTGTTCGTCGGCCTGCACGGAGCCCGGGCGCTCGTGCCGTGGATCTGGGTCTCGGTGGCGATGAACCTGGCGGCCCTGGTGATGCTGTACCTGCCGCTGAGCCGCAGCCTGCGGTTCCTGGACGTGGCGTGCGTGCTGCTGATCGTGGGGGTCTGGATCGAGAAGGGGATGGGGCTGATCATCCCGGCGTTCGTGCCCACGCCGCTGGGCGAGATCGTCGAGTACCGACCGACACGGAACGAGATGCTCGTATGCCTGGGGATCTGGGCATTCGGGCTGCTCGTCTACACCATCTGCGTCCGCATCACCATCCCGGTGCTCTCGGGCCGCCTGTCGTTCGACCACGACTACGACGGCGCGAGCGGTTCGACCCCGTCCGTACGCTCCTCGGAGGCCTGACGAATGAACAACCGAATCCTGCCCGCCGCCGTCCTCGTCGCCGCGCTGGCCCCCGCCGCCCCGTCCCTTGGCCAGGCGTTCGGCCTGAGGGAGGTCAGCGAACAGACCAAGCAGTGCGTGGCTTGTCACAAGAGCGAGAACCAGGCGCTGTACCAGCAGTGGGGCGCCAGCAAGCACTTCCGGGCGAACATCGGCTGCTACGAGTGCCACTCGACGAACCCAGGGGAACCGGACGCCTTCGAGCACTACGGGCAGATGATCAGCGTGCTGGTCACGCCCAAGGACTGCTCACGCTGCCACGCCAAGGAGGCGGAGCAGTTCGCCGCCTCGCGCCACTCCAAGGCGGCGCGCATCCTCGGCTCGCTTGACAACGTGCTGGCGGAGGTCGTCGAGGGGAACAAGGGGATGAAGACGCTGGGGTTCCCGGACGGGGTGTCGGCCGCGGCGGTCAGCGGGTGCTGGCAGTGCCACGGCGCGGAGATCAAGGTCCTGGCCGGCGGGAAGATCGACCCGGCCACGTGGCCCAACAGCGGGATCGGGCGGATCAACCCGGACGGTTCGGAGGGCTCGTGCAACGCCTGTCACACGCGGCACACGTTCTCCGCCGCGCAGGCACGCCACCCGAACACGTGCGGCAAGTGCCACCTGGGTCCGGACCATCCGCAGAAGGAGGTCTACGAGGAGTCCAAGCACGGGATCAACTTCTTCTCCAACCTGGACAAGATGAACCTGGAGTCTCCCAAGTGGGTCGTGGGGGAGGACTACTGGGCGGCGCCGACGTGCGCTACATGCCACATGTCGGCGACAAAGACGCAGGGCGTGACACACGACGTGGGGATGCGGATCAGCTGGAACAACCGGCCCGAACTCTCGCTGCGTCCCGAGGTGGCCGACGCCAAGATGAACCTGCCGGGGGCGCAGGTGCCGTGGCAGATCCGGCGAGAGAACATGACCAACGTGTGCTTCAACTGCCACCACAAGGAATGGGTGGACGGCTTCTTCACGCAGTACGACTCGCTGGTCGAACTCTTCAACACGAAGTTCGGCAAGCCGGGCAAGGACCTCTACGCCCTGGCCAAGCCACTGCTCAAGCCCGACGCCTTCAGCAACGACGTCGACTGGACCTGGTACGAGATCTGGCACCACGAGGGGCGGCGGGCCAGGCACGGGGCGTCCATGATGGCCCCGGATTACACGCACTGGCACGGCATGTACGAGGTCGCCAAGAAGTTCTATTCGGAGTACATCCCCCAGCTCGAGCGGCTAGTCGAGGCAAACCAGGCGTCTCCCGATCCTGAGAAAGTCAAGGCCGCGCAGGCTCTTAAAGTGAGGCTCGACGAGGTCCTGACCAGCGAGGACCACAAGTGGTACTCCGGGAAGATGGACCCGGAAGAGGCCGCCCGGCGGAAAAAGGCCGCGGAGGAGTTCCAGAAGCGATACGAGAAGAAGTGAGGGTGGCTCCCCGGCCCCCTGCCCCCGGCGCGGCACGCGCTTTGCCTGCCTCATGCAGGAGCACCCGCGCCGGAGGTTTATCGTTGGCCCACACACCGGACGAGCACGACGGCCGCCAGGCCTTGGGCGAGCACATCGCCGAGAAGGCCGGTGCGGCACGCCTGAAATACGGCCTGTGCATCGACGCCGACGCGATCCTGCGCATGCTGGACGACCGACAGGTGGTGCGGTACCCGTCTGGGTTGCGGTTCGACTCCACGCCCCTGTGGCCAGGCGAGTTCGGGTACGCGATGCCGCTGGGCGAGCACCCACGCGAGGGATTCTGCCTGTTCATTCATCCGTGTTTCGAGCACCAGCGGGACATCTGGCCCCTCCTGATCGCATACCACATACCGCCGATAAACTATGGCGACATCGCGTCCGCCGAGGACTGCGAGTTATTCGGCGCGACGCTGATGGGCCTTGAGCCCGAAGCGTACTACCAAGCCCTGTGCGAACTCTCGGACTCGATACCGGCGCCCGCTTCGGTCACGGATGCGCCGGCGGGGAGCGCTCGATGAAACCCGTACTTCCCTGGCACCACACCCTGATCGGACGCATCGCGTTCTTCCTGGGCGGGCTGAAGCTGGCGGTCCCGGTCCTGCTGGCGGTCGCCGCGGCGTTGGCGTGGGGGACGTACCTGGACTCGACCCACGGCGCGAAGGCGGCACGGGCGACTGTGTACGGCTCCTGGTGGTTCATCGGGCTGATGGCGCTGGTGTGCGTGAGCCTGGTTTTCGCGGTGGTGACGCGCTTCCCGTGGCAGCGCAAGCACCTGGGCTTCATGACCGTCCACGCGAGCCTGATCGCCCTGATCCTCGGCGGATTCTGGTCCATGTTCGGACGCGTCGAGGGACGGATCATCCTGGAGGCCGGCAGCGCCACCAACGCCCTGCTCACCGACGACGAGCGGGTCGAGCTGCTCCGGCACGACTCGGGGCAGTTCACCACGATCGGGGGGGCCACGTTCGGCGCGGGGGCAGCGGACGCCACGCTCGATGGCCTGACCCTCCACGTTACCGACCGCTGGGAGAACACGCGGGAGGAACTGGAGGTGACCGACGACGGCCCGGAACCGATGCGCGCCATGGAAGTCACGTTCGACCCCGACGCCCGCAAGGGAACATGGATCGGCGAGGAGTCGCGGGGCGGTGCGGTCACGATGGGCGCGATGCGGATACGGCTGCTAGCCGCCGGCCAGGCGTTCCAACCCCCCCCACCGGGCGCCGCGCCCGCGTCGGTCGCTGCGGGCGGTTACGCGTTCGTCGTCGGCGACAAGCGGTACCCGCTCGGCACCGAGGGAGACGAGGCGCTGCCCGGCTGGACCGTCAAGACAGTCCGCCGTTTCGTCCATGCCATTGTGGGCGGCGGCGGGCTGACCGAAGGCGAGGCGGGTCGCGACAACCCTGCGGTCGAGGTCTTCATCACCGACGGTCAGGGCACGGTCGAGCAGCACGTCGCGTTCCAGAACTTTCCCGACATGGTGATGGCCAAGGCGGTCGAGGGCCAGGGACATTCGGGGGCGACACTCGCGCCCACGGCCGTCCCCAGTGCCGGGGCGACCCTCGTGGTCTACGGCGATCCCCAGGCGCTCAAAGCGGCATACCTGGCCACCGACGGTACGGTCCAACAGTACGACCACGACGGCTCGCTGCCGTGGGCTTTCGAGGCCGGCCAGCGGCGCATCACGATCCTGCGCCAGTGCACGCGGGCCCGCGCGGCCGTGAAACTCGTGCCGGCCCCGCATGCTGAGCAGTCGCGCCCGTCGCTGATCGTTCGGGTGGGGGACGAGGCGGGCGCGTCGCCCGTGCCGCTGCCGTGGAACACGCCGACGCCGGTGTCGGTGGGCGGGCGGGTCGTCATCCTGCGGTACGGGCCGCGCACCGTGGACCTGCCCTTCACCCTCCGGTTGGACAAGTTCCGCAAGATGGACTACCCGGGGACGGAGATGGCGATGGCGTACGAGTCGGACGTGACGGTTGATGCGCCCGGGCACCCCGACCGATCGACGACCATCTCGATGAACAACCCGCTCAAGCAGAGCGGCTGGAAGGTGTACCAGTCGGGCTTCTCGGGCACGACGATCTCGATCTTCAGCGTGATGAAGGACCCCGGGTTGACCCTGACGTACATCGGCGCGACGGGCCTGTGCCTGGGGATCCTGGTCACGTTCTACGGGCGGTCGTTCAGCGCCGGCCACCCGGGCATCCCCGGCCTGTTCGCCCCCGCCGCTCGATCATCGCCGGCCGCCGCGCCGGTCACACCTTCCCTCAAGGAGCAGCCCCATGTATCGCCCCATCCTGCTGGCGATCGTGCTGTGCCTGTCGCCGCTGGGCACGGTTGACGCGCGCCCGTCGCCGCCGTGGATCGATCAACTCGGCTCCGTCCCGATCCAAGACTCGGGACGCGTCATGCCGCTGGACACCTACGCCAAGACGCTGGCCGTGCAGCTTACCGGCCGGACGGCGTGGCCGGCCGAGAGCGGGCCCGAGGCGTTCGCCGGGCGGAACCGGATGGAACTTCTGTGCGACCTGCTCTTCCGCGCCGACGGCCTGCTGGACAAGACGCTTATCGCCGTCGAGAACCGCCCGTTCAAGCAGCAGGTCGGCCTGGATGCCCAGCGCCGTTTCTTCTCCCCGCGCGAGATCGCCAACACACCGGGCGTCACACGCCTGCTGGAAGCGTACGAGGCCGTAAAGGCCGCCGATCCCGAAGCGCAGGCCACGCGCGACCAGAAGCGGGCGATGGAACTCCGCAGCGCGGTCAACACCGTCGCCGAGTTCGCGTCGGGCCAGCCGCTGGCCATCGTGCCGGGAGCCAAGGGCGAGGCCTGGCGGCGCGCCAGCGCGTCCGGCGGCGACCCGGGGACCGAGCAGGTCCAGGCGGCGCTGGCCGCGCTGGGCAAGGCCTACACCGGCGGCGGCCCAGTCGCGGACCGGGTGGCGGACCTGCGCGGCGCCATCGACAGTGCGGGCAAGGTCGACGGCGCGACTGCCCGCTCGGTGTCCCTGGAGGTGTTCCTCAATGGCCATCGGCCCTGGCTGCAGACCGCGATCGCGTACGGGCTGGCGATCGCCGTGTTCGGGCTGTCGCGGCTGGTATGGCGCCGCGCGTTGACGGTGGGGGCGATGCTGCTCGTTGCGTGGGGCGTCGCCGAGCACCTGCTGGGGATCGGGCTGCGGGTCGTGATACTGGGCCGGGCTCCAGTGAGCAACACGTACGAGTCGCTGCTTTGGATGGGGCTGGTGGCCATCGCCCTGGGAGGCATCGCGCAGGCGGCCAACCGTCGCGCGTGGTACCTCTTTGCCGGCGTCATGGCCGCGGAGTTTTCGGTCCTCTTCGCCAACCTCGTCCCGGTCGGGGATCAGACCAACACCCTGCCGGCGGTTCTTCGCAGCAACTACTGGCTGACGTTGCACGTTCTGACGATCGTCGCCAGCTACGGCGTGCTGGCCGTGGCTTCCGTCCTTGGGCACGTGTACCTGGTCAAGGAGGTGTTGTTCGGCAAGCGAGGCATGCCGCCGTCCAAGACAAGC
>JBGPGM010000103.1:0-7054 GCA_041483855.1 Phycisphaerae bacterium
GATCAGCGCGAACAGGCGGGCGTTCTCGACCAGCGTCAGGTGATGGTCGGCTGAGACCACTTGGGTGATGTAGTTCAAGTGGCCCGGCGGCTTGTAGGTGCCGTTGACGTCGTTGGCCCAGAAGAACGCCGTCTGCGTCTGATACGCGGTGCGGGTCGTGCTGTCGCGGGACCCGATCGACTTGATCTCGTTAAGCTGGTCGGCGTACCCGCGGCTGTGCAACAGGGCGTTCATGTTCTTGAAGTTCAACGGCCCGCGCGGGCGGAACTGCGAGCCCTGGATCATGGTCCACGGCTGCGTGGTTCCCCAGCCCGGGTTGAAGGGGGGGTTCGTGAAGTCCGGGGGCGTCGGTCGGTAATCACCAGGGTTGTCCCCGAAGACATAGGGAGGCTCCGTCTGCGTTCCGTCGTGCGCCCGGGCCGCGATGATCGCGTCCGCCACCGCCTCGCCCAGGGCCACGCCCGCATCCTCCCCCGGGCCATCCGGGATCGCCGCCAGCGACGCGGCCAGCGCGGCGTCGTAGATTGCCTGGCGCGCCGGGTAGAGGGTAACGAGCACGCGGTGCGCCGCCGCGGCCGCCGCGGCGTCGGGCGAGGCCCCGAGCGGCGCCGACAGGAGCACCAGGTACGGCTCGTGGGACCGGTCGATTGAGTTCACGGCATCGTACATCGCCACGTGGACCATGGCGCCGGAGCGCGAGATCGGGCACGGCGGCCCGCCCGTCGCCCGGATCGTGTCCAGCCAGACGTTGTTCCAATCGATCACCACGTCCGCCCGGACCGCTACCGCGCCGGCCCCGATCAGCAGACCCGCCGCACAAAGACCAATATGACCACGCATAAGCCTCTCCCATCAGGCCGGCCAATCCCGGCTCAGCCACGTTCCAGCCGCGCGACCTCGTCCGGTCCCACCAGAGGCAGCGCGCGGCAACCCTTACTCAGCCCAGGAAAGTACCACACCTGGGCTTAGCCGCAAGCAGAATTCTGTCAAAATGGATAAAAATGGCCGTAATCCGGACCCGCCCCGCGTGCCCCCAGCCTTCCTCTCCCTGTCGCCAGGCCGCTGGAGTGCCTGATAACCGGGCCGTCGCCCGCTCATGGGACGGCTCGCCTCCGCCGACAGTCGCGTACGCTTGATCACATGGCCCAAGCCGCGACACCCGAGCCGCAGGGATCCACGGCCGTCGCTGAATCCCGCGCGGCCGTGCGACCGTCAATCCCACGGCTCCTGGCGCTTGCGGCCGCGGACATCAAGCTCGCTCACTCGGTCTTCGCCCTGCCGTTCGCCGTCCTGGCCGCGTTCCTGGCCCGCGACACGAGCGCCGGCTGGTCGCGTTTCGCCGGCCAGCTCGGGCTGATCGTGGTGTGCATGGTGCTGGCCCGCACCTGGGCCATGCTCGTCAACCGGCTGGCCGACCGGGCGCTCGACGCGGCGAACCCGCGCACGCGGCGGCGCGTGATCGCTTCGGGGCTGCTCGGGGCGCGCGAGGCGCTGCTCATCACGCTTGCCGACGGGGCTCTCTTCATCGGCGTGTGCTCGCTGTTCTACGTCTTCTTCCACAACGCCTGGCCCGTAATCCTCGGCGGGCCCGTGCTGGCCTGGGTCGCCTTCTACTCCTTCACCAAGCGGTTCACCGTGCTGTGCCACCTGTTCCTCGGCTCGGCCTTGGCTGTGTCGCCGCTGGCCGCGGCCATCGCCGTCAACCCTGGCGCGTTGTGGCACCAGCCGGCGCTGTGGTGGCTTGCGGGGATGGTCCTGTGCTGGGTCGCGGGGTTCGACATCATCTACGCGCTGCAGGATGTGGAGTTCGATCGCGGCGCCGGGCTGTTCAGCCTGCCTTCGCGGTCCGGGGCGCGCACCGCCATCTGGCTCAGCCGCCTGCTGCACCTGGGGGCGTTGGCGATGCTCGTGGATGTCTACCGGAGCGAGCCGCGGTTCGGCCTGGTCTTCGGCGCGGCGGTGGGCATGGTGGGAGCCCTTCTGATCGCGGAACACGTCGTGCTAGTGCGGCGGGGCAAGGAGGGGCTGGAGATGGCGTTTTTCACCCTCAACGGGGTGGTCAGCGTGGTGCTGGGGTTGCTGGGAGTGATCGATACAACTCTTTTCTAGCGGGGGGGAGCCTCCGCCGTAGTTTCAAATAGTTTTGAAAATCCAGTTGAACCAATCCACCCGGCTTGTATCATGTCGGCATGGGGACTCCTCGCCTTATCCCGTCCCGGAACGAACTGGCGAAGGCCCAGGATGAGTTCATCGGCGCCTGGGGCCAGATGGGCAGCCTGTGGGGCATCAGCCGCACCATGGCCGAGATCCACGCCCTCCTCTACATCACCGGCCAGCCCCTGAACACCGACGAGGTCATGGACCGCTTGCAGGTCTCACGCGGCAACGCATCGATGTCGCTGCGGGCGTTGGTGGATTGGGGGATCGTGACCAAGGTGCACAAGCGCGGCGACCGCAAGGAGTACTTCGAGGCGGAGCAGGACGTCTGGGCCATGTCTCGCAAGGTGATCCGCGAGCGCCTGCGACGCGAGATCCACCCGGTCCTCGCCTCGCTCTTTGAGATCCGCGACGAGACCGCCAACCTGGCCGCGTTCGCCGACACCCCCCGAGCCACCGTCGAGGCCCACAACCGGCGCCTGGACACGCTGTTGGACCTGGTGCAGATGGTCGATCGCCTGGGAGAGCGGTTCGTCGGCTCGGAGGGGAAGGGTCTGAAGCTCGCGGCCTCCGTGCTGGCCAAGATCCCCTAGGACGCACCCCGATGACCACGATCGGCCGACAGACCGGTGTCCGCACCCGCACCCGGGTTGGCGCGCCCGGCGACGGGGGCGGCGCCCGGACACGGGCGCTGACGATCCGCTGGCCGATCGCGGCGGCGGGCCTAAACGGGCGCATCGGCGCGGCGGCGGGGGGCGGCGAGGAAGTGGTTCTGGAGTGGACGTTCGCGCCTGGTCGGGGTGCCGGGGCGGCGCTGTTCGGCCCGACAGGCCCTGGGCGGCCGCTTCGGGCCGTCGAGCATGGGCGGGTTGTGTGGTTGCACGATGGGCCCGGCGGGCTGGAGCATGTCGACATCGCGGGGCTGCTCTCGGCGACCTTCCGGGTGGACGAATCGGGCGCTGTGGACGTGCTGTACGCTCGCACCGAGTTGCTGGCGGAGCTGGGCGTGCCCGGCGGGCGCTGCGACGAGCCGCGGGGGGCGGTCGCGCGCCGCTGAATCGGCGGCGCTAGCTCCTGCGGCAGATCGCCCAGCCGACGATGGCCGGCAGGAAGACGATGCCGACACAGACGGCCACCCAGACCATGAAGTTCGGGGCGACCATGGCGACGATCGCGTTGTCCGTCACGCCGATGAGACCCAGGATGGTGACGGCCAACGCCGTGGCCACCACCAGGCACGCGCCCAGCGCCAGGCCACCGGCGAAGCCCGACCAGGGGCCGTCGTAGGGCTCGGCGGCCATCATGACCATGGCTGCGCCGCCTCCGGCCGCGGCGGAAACGTCGCTGGCCGCGGATGTGGTCTCGAACAACCCGCTGGCCGCGCCGGTCTCACCCTCGGTCGCGCCGGCTTCGGGCTGGTAGACCTCTTCGAGGAGGTCGGCGCCGAGGGAGGTGTCGTCCCCCTCGCGGGTCAGGTCCAGCAGGCCGGAGCCGGAGCCGACGGACTCCATGGTGAGGCCTTCGGCGCCGGTGGCGGAGACCTGGGTCTGTGCCGAGGGGTCGGCGGACTCCAGGTCATCGGTGTCGAAGATGGAGATGCCGGACTTCTCCTTGGGGTTCTCGTCGAGGTCGATGCCGGCGCTGGAGCCGCCGCCGCCGCTGTCTTCCAGGGAGAGCGCCATGCTGGAGCCGGCGCCGGAATCGGCCAGGGGGATGGCGCCGCCGGGCTCGTCCTTGTGGGCGAGCAGGTCAACCTGCTCGACCTTGAAGACGAGGCGGTCACGGTCGCGGAACTCCTGGAGTTGGCCGCTGGTGACCATCTCGCGGACCTGCGCGGGGGCAACGCCCAGTTTCTGGGCGGCTTCGTCGAGGGTGTAGAACATCTTGGCCATGGCAAAGCCCTCCGTCGGGCAAAGGCCCGACTCGTAACTCAAGCGGGGGCCGCACGTTGGGGTCCTCGCCCAGGGAGAGTGTACCCGGGCAGGGGGGTGGGGTACAAGTGGGATGGGGCGGGCGCGAGGGTCAACGAGAGGCCGGGCGGGGGCCGGCTACCTGCGGTACTCTGCACGGTCAGGTCGTATTCATTGAACGGGGCACGCCGATGGCAGAACCGGATACGTATCAGAGCCCAAATAGCGGCCCAAGAACCGGGCTGGCGATCGGCGCGCTGGTTACCTCCTGCGTCGGTCTCATCCTGCCCGTCGGGCCTGTCGGGCTCGTCATAGGGCTGGTCGCCCTGAGGCGAGCCAACCGCCGGCCCGAGGAGTACGGCGGCAAGGGGACCGCCATAGCCGGCGTCATCGTCGGCGCGGGCACGGGGCTGATGTGGTGCCTCAGTATCGGGCTCATCGCGATCTTGCTGCCCGCGCTGGGGCAGGCTCGCCAAGCGGCGCAACTGGCCATCACGATGAGTAACCTGCGCGGGATCGGCATGGCGCTGTCGGCGTATTCCCAAGACAACCGTGGAGCGTACCCCGAACCCGGGTCAGACTGGAAGAAACGGCTGGTGGACGGCCAATACCTGACGGCGCAGGCGTTCGACGTGCAGTGGGCGCCGCCGGGAGTGACGGCGTTCCACTACGTGCCGCCGGATCCGAAGTCCGTCATCGCCTTCCCCGCGATGCACGTGTTGGTCTACGTGGACCCGCAGGCATTGCCGGGACGCGATGGGCTCGTGCTGTACTTCGACGGGCACGTGGCGGCGGTGCCTCGCGCCGAAGTCGAGGCCATCGCCAAAGCACCCAAGCCGTCGGACGGCTCGCGGTAGAGAGTGGACGGCACGGCGCGGGGTGCTCCACGGATCGCGGGGCCTCAGTCCTCCTCCAGCGTCTTCTTCCGGCGCAGCACGTGGTGGTAGTGCTGCGCGAAGCGGTGCGCCTCGTCGCGGATCGCCTGGCAGAGCCGAAGGCCCAGGTTCTCACGCCCCAGCCGGATCGGCTCCGACCGCTCCTGCACGTAGATCAACTCCTCCTTCTTGGCCAGGCTGATCACCATCGGCGGCTTGACGTCCAGCGTCTCGAACGCCTCCAGCGCGGCGTGCAACTGGCCCAGACCGCCGTCGATCAGGATCACGTCCGGGTATAACTCCTGCCCCTGGCCCGCCTCGCGGTAGCGTCGGCTCACCACCTCGCGGATGCTCGCGTAGTCGTCGTTGGCCCCGAGCGTGGACTCTGTCGCTCCCACCGTCTTGATCCGGTACCGGCGGTACTCGTTCTTGAACGGCCGTCCGTCGATGAAGCACACCTTGCTCCCCACCGTCTCGCCCCCGTGCAGGTGGGCGATGTCCACCGCCTCGATGCAGCGGATCGGCTCTTCCAGGCCCAGCGTCTTCTGGAGGCTCGCCAGGGCCTTGGCCGGGTCCACCTGGAACATCTCCGTCTCCGGCTGCCATTGGTCCGTCATGGACGCGCGCTCGTCGAGTTTCTCGATCGCCTCGATCTGGTCGCGGAGGACCGCGGCCTTCTCGAAGTCCAGCGTCTTGGCCGCGGCGTCCATTTCCTGGCGCATCTGCCGCAGCATGACGGAGCGCTTGGAGGTGATGAAGCGGGTGAAGCCCTCGATGTCGTGCCGGTAGGCTTGCTGGGAGATCTTGTTGGCGCAGGGGCCGGTACACTGGTGGATGCTGTAGAGCAGGCAGGGGCGGAAGCGGGCGTTCCTGGGGTCGCCGGCGACGATATCCAGATGGCAGGTGCGGAACTTGAAGACGCGCTGGAGGAGTGCGACGGCCTCGCGCAGCGCCCCGGAGTCGGTGAACGGCCCGAGGATCCTGGCGCCGCGCAGGTCGGGCGAGTTGGGCTCGCGCGTGACGAAGACGCGCGGGAAGTCCTCGCGGACGGTGATCGCCAGGTAGGGGAAGGTCTTGTCGTCGGTGGCCAGCGCGTTGAAGTGCGGCCGGATGTCCTTGATGAGCCGGTTCTCGGCCAAGAGGGCCTCCCACTCGGTGGGGCAGGGCAGGATGTCCAGGTCGTGCACGAGGTCGAGCATCGGCTGCTTGCGGGGACCGAGGTCGGCCGATGGCGTGAAGTAAGACGTCACGCGGTCCGGCAGGCGCGCCGCTTTGCCGACGTACACCACCACTCCCTTGGAGTCCTTGAGCAGGTAGACGCCGGGGACGGGCGGCAGGTTGCGGGCCTTGGCCAGCAGGCGGGCCAACCGCTGCGGGCGCGTCTCGGTCCCCCACGCGGGCGGGGCATCCGCCGGGAGGAACGCCTCCTTCCCCTCCGTATCGGGAACGGCGGTATCCGGATCGTCGGGCACGGATGATTTTACGCGCGGCGCATGAGCCGCGGATCGGAGGCGGTCCGCGGCAACCGCTACCGCCGCCGGCGCCGCCCGAGCGCCAATGCGCCCAGGCCCATCACCGGCAGGCCCGCCGCGGGGGAGGGCACGACCGTGATCGTGCCGGACATCCCGCCGGCGGTCCCGTCGCCGCGGTCGAACCCGTGCGGGATGCAGTAGTACCAGAAGACGCCGGTGTTCGTGAAGGTGTGGTCGAAGGTCGCGCCGAGCGGCTGGAAGAAGGAGTTCCACTGCTCGGGGATACCCTGGACCGAGGTGGTGGTGTGCGGCGTGGCGTCCCACAACCAGCGGATGGTGTCGCCGACGTTGATCACCGGGTCCACAACCGGCTGGCCCTGCGGGTTGACGCTGAAGTCGAAGCTGTAGATGTGGACGGTGATGATGTCGGCCCGGGCCGCGACAGCAGCGGCCAGCAGCGACGCCCCTCCCACGCATGAAGCAAGAACAACACCCTTCATGGTCGTGCTCCGCAAGGACGTTCGAGTTGGAGCCGGCGCGGGAGAGAGGACCGCGCTCGGTGCCGTCAACATAACACCCGACTTGCTGGAATCAAGGGAAAAGCGGGAGATCCGGGCCTCGCGGCCGCCGGCGCACCGGA
>JBGPGM010000104.1:0-6972 GCA_041483855.1 Phycisphaerae bacterium
CCGGATGGCCGGTTCCTGGCGGCGCTGGCGGTACAGTTGAATATCTTGGACCTGCGGGAGGTTGCAACCGGAAGGCTTGTCTGGAGCGTCCAAGCGGACAGCGACGCCGACTCTGCGGTCGCGTTCTCGCCCGATGGACGGCTGATCGCCACCGGCGGCAGCGACAAGGACGCCAAAACCTCGCAGATCTGCCTGTGGACCACCGAGCACGGTGAGCTCGCGCAGACGATATCGTTCCCGCGCCATGGCTACGTCAATGAAGCCTGCTTCCTCGACGGCGGGAGCACGCTGCTGGTCGTTGGGGCGCCGAACGCCGTGTACGACATCAGCGACCTCGAGCGGGTCCACGAGAACACCGACCATCGGCTCACCTGGTTCTCGGGTCACATGGTGGTCTCGCCAGACGGCCGGTACGCCGCCGCGGAGAAGAGTCTGGGCTGGACGCGAAACTGGGTTGAGGAAATCTGGTCGCGGACCATCACCGTCATCAACATGGGACAGGGTTCCGTGCTCAACACGGAGGGATTGCACGGCCTCTACTGGGACGCGGCGTTCGGACCGGATGGCCGGTCGCTGTCGGCCGCCACATCGGACGGCGTAGTTTCAACGTGGGATATCTCCAGCGGTCGGCGGACCGGGACGTTCCGGGGCAATCGCGCACCGCGGTGGCCCGCACGCTGGTTTGTGCTCGGCGGCGGGGGCATCGCATGGCTGCTGGCCTGGGCCGGCGCCTGCACGATCTCGCCTCGCCGGGTGAGCGGCCCCCACCCCCAGCGCGACTGGCTCCTGGTGCCCATCGCCGGAGCGTGCGCCGCGGCCGCCATCGTGCAGCTGGCCTGGATCCAGGTAGCCGACCCATGGCGCGGCCCCGACCCGATCTCGGCTCTCACACTGCTGGGGATGTTGGAGGCGGCGTGCCTGATCCCGCTGGTCATCCTCTCCACCGGGACCCGCTCGTGGCGGGCACTCGCTGTGGTCGTTGTCGTGTTTCTGCCTCTCCTGCTGGTGACCGCGGAGTTGTGGATGCAGATGGTGGCGTCGGTGTAGGCCGGTGCGCACCCATCCGTCCCTCGGCCAACATGCCCGCCGGCACGGCTTGCCCGGGGCGTCAAGCCGTGGCACGCGCGCGACCGGCGCGGGGTGGTGGTTGGGAACGCGCGCCCGCCAGCGCGGCCGGTCGGTAAACTGAAGGCGTGAAGGCGCGCCCGAGGATCAGGAAGGCGGTGAAGTGGGGCGGGGCGGTGGTGGCTGCGCTGCTCGTGGCGGCGTGGATCGGCAGCGCGTGGCGGTATGTCGTGTGGACCAGCACGACCGGCGATTGGGTGAGTGTGGACGCGGGGCGGTTGGTTGTCGGCCAGTTCGGCCCGGGGAGCAATCCCGCCAAGTTCAGGATCTTGAGGGCGGGGAGCACACCCGGCTTCACTCGGCCACCCGGCTGGCACAGCGGAGAGACACTCACGTCGTTCTCAAGCAACTGGTGGTTCAGCGGAACGAAGTTGGGATCCTTCCGAGTGCGAGCGGCACCGCTGTGGGTGCTCGTGGCGCCGACGGTCGTGCTGACCGGCGCGGCGTGGAGGCGGGATGCGATTGCCCGCCGGCGCGCCATGGCGGGCTGTTGCGCCGAGTGCGGGTACGACCTGCGCGGGCTGCGCGAGGGGGCGGTGTGCCCGGAGTGCGGCACGGGACCGGCGCGGGGGGGTTCCGAAAGATTGCACCACCCGCTGGATTCGGCCCGATCTTGACCGTTCCATCCTGGTGCATCCCCCGCACGCTCAAGCAGCCTCCTGACGTGACCGACCCGTCCCCCGACATCGCGGCCGCGAAGCGACGCCTGCGCGAGCGGATGCGAGCGGTGCTCAAGGCGATGGCGCCGGAGGAGGCGGCGGAGCGGGGCGCGCGGGCGTGCCGGCGGGTGGTCGCGGCGGGCTTCTTCAGGCGGGCGCGCACGGTGATGCTGTATGCGCCGATCGTCGGCTCGGGGGAACTGGATACGGGCGTGCTGGCGGCCGAGTGCGCGCGGACGGGGCGGCGGGTGTGCGTGGCGCGGGTGGACTGGGAGGGCAAGCGGCTGACGCCGGCGGTGGTGGAGGACTGGCAGCGCGGGCTGGTGGCGGGGCGGTACGGGGTGCGCGAGCCGGGGAAGGATGCCGCGGCCGTGCCGGCGGCGGACCTGGACCTGGTGATCGTTCCGGGGCTGGCGTTCGATCGGTCGGGGCACCGGCTGGGGCACGGGGCGGGGTTCTATGATCGGTTCCTGGCGGAGCCGGGTCTGCGGGCGTTCATCTGCGGGATGGGGTATGCGGTGCAGATCGTCGCGGGGCTGGCGCGGCTGGTACACGACGTGCCAATGCAGGCCGTCGTCACGGAGGACGAAGTGATCACGCCACAGCCCCCACCCCCCACCCCATCGGCAACCCCCCCACCGTCCCCACCCCACCCGCCGCCGCCAACGTCCCCTCGCTCACGCCGGGTAGGCTGAACGGGCCGATATGAGTCCTGGGCAGGCGGCGCGCCTGCTCGACGAAGCGGAACAGCGGCGACCGAGGCACGTCCGCCGGCCCCACGACCGAGCAGACACGAGTACGGAGACTCGACCATGGCCCTGGCATCGCAAATGGCACGTCCACCGTCCGGCGGGCGGTCGTCCACGAACAACCCATACGGGTCGCGCAAGCGGCGGCGGAAGCAGCGGCTGGCCGCGGGGGCCGGGCTGGCGCTGCTGGGGGTGGTCGTGCTGGTGTTGATCGTGCGGCACTTCACGTCCGGCGCGGCGGCGGCGAAACCGGACGCGGCGGGCACGCCGGTGGCGGACAAGGGCGGCACGGGGGCGGGCGCGCCGTCGGTGGGGCAGCGCCCGCCGCTGCGGCTGGACATGGGTAAGCCGCTGGAGAAGCCGCTCAAGTCGGCGGCGACACCGCCAACGCCGCCCACTCGATCGGCAGACGGTGCCGCGCCCGACCCGCTGGCGGCATCCAAGCCGACCTCCCCCCCCCCACCCCCCCCCACCTCCCCCGCTCCCGCCGATCCCAGTGGCGCGAGTCCGCCGGTACCTGGAGCGCCGGCGGCGCCGGCGCCTCCCGCGGTCGCGCCGCCGCCCGGTGATCCACCCAGCGACCTGCCGCTGGAGACTCAGCGGCTGGTGGCCGCGGCGCAGCGGGCGGTGGCGGATAACCGGCTGGTCGAGGCGCGCGCCCTGCTGAGCCGGGTGCTGAACGATGCTCGCACGCAGGAGCAGGACCGGGAGGGCGTCCGCCGCTGGCTGTCGGAGGTCAACGAGACGCTGCTGTTCTCGCCGGCGGTGACGCCCGACGACCCGCTGTGCGAGTCGTACCGGGTGCAGGCCGGCGATGTGCTGGCCAAGATCGTGAAGCGCAAGTCGCTGACGGTGGATTGGCGGTTCCTGGGCCGGATCAACCGGCTGGGCAACCCGAACTCGCTGCACGAGGGGCAGACGATCAAGATCGTGCGCGGGCCGTTCCACGCGGTGGTGCACAAGTCGGCGTTCCGCCTGGATCTGTACGCGGGCGATCCGCCGCCGCTGTCCAGCGGCGGGACGGCCCCGAAGACGCCCGACGGGGCGGAGCCGGCGTGGGTCTACATCCGGTCGTTCCCGGTGGGCCTGGGCGAGCACGGGTTGACGCCGGTGGGGTCGTTCGTCGTTCGGGAGAACTCCAAGCTCATCAACCCGTACTGGACGAACCCGCGCACCGGGGAGCGGTTCGACAAGGACGACCCGAAGAACCCGATCGGGGAGCGCTGGCTGGGGCTGGTGGGCCAGGACGACGCGACGCGCTCGTACTCGGGGTACGGGATCCACGGGACGATCGATCCGGGGAGCATCGGCAAGGAGGCGTCGATGGGGTGCGTGCGGATGCAGTCGGGTGATGTCGAGGTGGTCTGGGAGATGCTCCAGGAGCGGGTGAGCACGGTGCGGATCGTGCCGTAGGGAGCGGACGGGGGCACGGAATGGGGCCCGGAAGAGGGCTCTGGCCGGCTTTGCGGGAGGGGTTCGGGACGGCGGAGGGGGGCACTTTTTGCGGTCGGAAAACGAGCCGGGCGCGGGCGGTGCGCCTATACTGTTTTAGCCTGAATTCCGCGGCAAAATGCCGATGTTTTCAGGTGTTCTTCGCACCGTCGGAACGCTCCCGCGCCGGCGCACGAGTGCCGCCGCTTGCTCCAGGCACGCAGGGGTGAAACTTGGCCAACGCGATCCCTTCCGCCGCCGCGCCGATCAAGGTCGCGCCGCTCTCCGACAAGGCGTCAGGTGCGTACGGCGAGGACCAGATCAAGGTGCTCGAGGGGCTGGAGGCGGTGCGGCTGCGGCCGGGGATGTACATCGGCGGCACGGGGGTGGGCCCGCTGCACCACCTGGTGTACGAGGTGGTGGACAACTCGATCGACGAGGCGATGGCGGGGTTCGCCTCGGCCGTGTCGGTGACGGTCAACGCCGACGGGTCGTGCACGGTGATCGACAACGGGCGCGGCATCCCGGTCGGCCCCAAGAAGCACGACAACCCGGCGTACGACGGCAAGCCGGCCGTCGAGATCGTCATGACGGTGCTGCACGCGGGCGGCAAGTTCGACAACGAGGCGGGCCAGTCGGCGTACAGGGTGTCGGGCGGTCTGCACGGGGTGGGCGTGTCGTGCGTCAACGCGCTGTCCGAGTGGCTCGAGTGCGAGGTGTACCGCGACGGGAAGATCTACTCGATCACCTTCGAGCGCGGGCGGACCGTCAAGCCCCTGTCGGTGGTCGGCGACATCCCGCCGGGCAGCGGGCTCAAGACCGGCACGAAGGTCACCTTCTCGGCGGACCCGGAGATCTTCGCGGACACCCGCTTCGACTACGCGACGCTGGCCAACCGGCTGCGGGAGCTGGCGTACCTGAACCCGGGGGTGACCATCCGCCTGCGCGACGAGCGGGTCGGGCCGGACGGCAAGCCGCGCGGCGACGTCTTCCGCGCCGACAACGGGCTGCTGGAGTACGTGGCGCACCTGATGGGGGGCAAGACGCCGGTGTCGGCGCCGGTGTACATCAAGCGAGACAGCGTCACGGGGCACCAGGTGTGCGAGGTGGCGATGCAGTACCACGACGGGTACAACGAGACGCTGCTGACGTTCGCCAACAACATCAACAACGTGGACGGCGGCACGCACGGCCAGGGGTTCAAGGTGGCCCTGACGCGGGCGCTCAACGCCCACGCCCGCAAGGCGGGGATCCTCAAGGACAAGGACCCGGTGCCGTCGGGCGAGGACCTGCGCGAGGGGCTGGTGGCCATCGTCTCGGTGAAACTGCCGCAGCCGGCCTTCAACAACCAGCCCAAGGAAAAGCTCCTCAACCCGGAGGTGGAGGCCTTCGTCTCCGCGGCCGTGGCCGAGGGGCTGGAAGCCTGGCTGGAGGAGAACCCGGCGGAGGCCAAGCGGCTGTGCCTCAAGGGCATCGTGGCGGCGCAGGCCCGCGAGGCGGCCCGCAAGGCGCGGGAGCTGACGCGACGCAAGTCGGCGCTGGATTCGGGCTCGATGCCGCACAAGCTGCGGGACTGCAAGACCAAGGACGTGGACCGGTCGGAGATCTTCATCGTCGAGGGTGACTCGGCCGGAGGCTCGGCGACGCAGGGGCGGGACGTGGAGACGCAGGCGATCCTGCCGCTCAAGGGCAAGATCCTCAACGTCGAGAAGGCGCGGATCGACAAGGTGCTGTCGTTCGAGGAAATCCGGGTGCTGATCTCGGCGCTCAAGTGCGGGATCGAGCCCGAGTTCGACCTGTCCAAGCTGCGCTACGGCCGGGTCATCATCATGACGGACGCGGACGTGGACGGGTCGCACATCCGCACGCTGCTGCTGACGTTCTTCTTCCGGCAGATGCCGCAGCTGATCCGGCGGGGCAAGGTCTTCATCGCGCAGCCGCCGCTGTACCAGCTGGCCTGGGGGAGCGGCAAGAACCGCAAGACGCAGTACGTGCTCAACGACGCGCGCCTGGGCGAGATGCTCACGGAGATCGGCCTGCAGCGGGCGTCGCTGGTGGTCCGCGACAACGGTGCGCCGGACGTGCAGTCGCCGGGCGGCGCGGTGGGCGGGGGACGGATCGCCCGACGGCTCGAGGGCGAGCAGCTGGTGCGCCTGGTGCGGGTGCTGCGCCGGCTGGAGGAACTGGTCGGCGTCGCCGAACGGCGCGGCATGAAGTTCCCCGACCTGCTGGCGGCGCGCCGGGACGACCCGGACCGGCGCCACCGGCTGCCCACGCACCGGCTGGTCTGGACCGGCGGGGACGCTCTGGCCTGGTCGGAGACGCAGGCGCGGGGCATAGTCGCGGCCAACGGCCTGCAGCTGGCCGAGATGGGAGATGAGACCAACGGGGGCACGCACGGCGAACCCCGCACCGCGCCCGCGCCCGAGACGGCGGCGCCGAACGGTCAGGTCGGTGGAGCGGCAGCAGCGGCGGCGCCCGCGGAGCCCGTGGTGGAGCGCAAGCCCCTGGCGTCGATGCGGGAACTGCACGAGAACCGGGAACTGGAGCGGCTGTTCGAGCAGTTGACCGCGTTGGGCCTTTCCATCGACGACTACGCGCTGACCCAGGAGGAATCGGCCAGCGGCGAGCGACTGCCGACCCGCTACGCGTGGGAGTTGAAAGAGGAAGGGACCAAGGGGCAGAGGGACCGAGGGACAACGGTGCAGGGGCACGAGGCGGAGTCGGAGCCCGCGGCCGGGGCGACGGGAGCGGCCGGCGGGGCGGAGAGCGATGAACCGGAGACCGGCGCAGCCGGGCCGGCCCGCCGGGCGGATTCGCGCCTCGTCGAGGTGCCCAACATCGCGTCGATGCTCCGCTTGCTCCACGAGGTGGGGCGGCGCGGCCTGGACATCAAGCGGTTCAAGGGCTTGGGGGAGATGGACGCCGAGCAGCTGTGGGAAACGACGATGGACGCCTCGCGCCGCACGCTCATGCGCGTCACCTGGGACGGGGCCGCGGACGCGGAC
>JBGPGM010000105.1:0-6956 GCA_041483855.1 Phycisphaerae bacterium
CCGTCGGACGTCGTGAAGGTGCTGCGCGGGTGCAGGGTCGAACCGAACGACTGGGCCGAGGTCCTCGACGCCTTCACCACCAGCGAGGATGAGTACCTGGTGGGGCGGGTGGACTTGATGCGGGCCGACGCGGCCGTGCTGGCGTGTGTGCCGGGGATCGACGCGGACAGCGCGGCGCAGATCGTGCAGCGCCGCGACAAGATCGACGACGACCGGCGGCGGACGGTGGTGTGGCCGGTGCTGGAAGGAATCCTGACGCCGGACCAGTTCGAGCAGGCAGTGGACTGGTTGACGATCCGATCGATGCAGTGGCGCGTGATCGTCGAGGGGGGGGTTCTGCCGGCGGGGTCAGGGCACGAGCGACCGGACCGCGAACCGCCGGGTTGGAACGGCTCGGGGCTCGACGCCGCCGCCGGGGCGAGCGACGCGGCGGCGGGCGGTTCATGGGCGTCGACGCTGCGGGACAGGGTGGTGCTCGAAGCGGTGATCGACGTGTCGTCGAAGCGCCCGCGCGTGGCGTACCTGCGGGATGTCACGATGCTCCCGCTGGGTGCGTCGCTGGCCGCGTCGAAGCGCTCCAAGGACGAACTGTCGGCGCGCCCGCCTGCGCCTGGGGCGGATGAGACTGCCGGGGCCGCCAACCCGACGCCGCCCGCGCCACAGGCCAAGGACGCTCTCCCGGACGATCACTGGATGGAGATCCCGGACTTGCAACTGGGCCCGCCGGCGCCGCCGCCGGAGCCGGTCGAAGCGCCCATGGATCCCTTCGGCCCGTCCGTCGCCCCACCCGCGAACGCCGGGACGCCGGCACCGGACAAGCCCGACGCCCCCGGAACGAACGCCGCCAAGCACGATCCGCGACTGGGCCGCTGGACGGCGGGCCAGGGAGGCAGGCCATGAAGCCCAGGGCGGATCGCTGCCAGGTGGCGCTGAACTTCGAGAACGACCGGCTGGTGGCCGTCGCCGCCTCGGCGTCCGCCGGCGAGGTGCAAGTCAAGGGCTGGTTGTCGGGGGACCGGCCCGCGGAGGTGGACGCCAACGACGCGGGCGCGATCGGGGTGTGGATCAGCGGCCAACTCAAGAAGGCGGGGATGCTGCGGATGGCGCGGGCGGACGGCGTGATCTTCGCCGTGCCGCGCGGAGAGGTGGTGCTCAAGCGGATCACGTTCCCGCCGGGGACGAGCGAGCCGGACCTGCCGGGGATGGTGCGGCTGCAGATGTTGCGCCAGTTGACGATGTCGCCCGAGAATGCGTCGATCGATTTCGTGTCGATCCCGACGACGCCGGGCCCGACGACGAACCTGGCGCAGCCGCGGGCGACGACCGTGTTGGCCGCGGCGCTCCAAGGGGACCGGCTGGCCTGGCGGCGGGCGGTGGCGCGGGCGGCGGGGGTGCGGCTGGGGCGGGTGGCGCTCAAGTCAGCGGGGGCGGCGGCGCTGCTGGCGGAGTTGTCGCAGCGGCGCGGCGGGGGAATCCTGGGGATCACGCTGGGGTGCGGCTCGACGGAGTTCGTGGTTGTCGAGGACGGGCAGATGGTCTTTGCGCGGGCGACGGACCTGGTGCGCCCGGACAGCGTGTTCGAGGCGGAAGCGTTCGCCGAGAAGGTCGCGGTGGAGGCCAAGCGCACGTGGATGAGTTACCGCGTCACGCCCGACTCGGCGGAGATCGACGCGGTGATGGTGCTGGGGGTGGACGTGGTGGCGGGGCGCGTCGCGGCCAAGTGCGGCGAGGCGCTGGAACTGCCCAGCGAGGCGTCGGACTACCCGGCCTTCGTGCAGACGACGATGGAGATGCCGGAGGCGGATCGTTCGGCGGCGGCGCCGCTGCTGGGGCTGGTGGCCGCGCCGGTGATCGGGCGGGAGATGGTGGACTTCGCCAACCCGCGGCGAGCGCCGGACCTGATGGCGGCGAAGCGGCGCCTGGTGCTCGCGGCGGCGCTGGCGGTGATCGTGTGCGGGGGGACGGGGTACACGCTGGCGGTCAAGGACCTGTCGGCGCGTCGGGCCGACCTGGAGAGCCTGAAGGACCAGCGCACGAAGGACGGCAGCGACTACGAGCAATACGTTCACGCGCAGGCGCGCTACGACCACCTCAAGGGCTGGACCGACACCAGGGTGGACTGGCTGGCGCACCTGAGCCGGCTCAACGACCTGATGCCGGACCCCCGCCAGGCGCAACTGGACGAAATCAGCGGGCGCAGCCAGATCGAGGTGAGCTTCACGCTGCCCAAGGGCAAGAGGCGCTACGTCGAGGGCGAATGGTCAAGAGCGGTCAGCGCCTCGTTCAACCTGGTGGGGCGGATGAAGCAGCGCGAGGTGGCCGATGCGCTGCGGACGGTGCTGGTGACCGAGGACCAGTACCGGCTCCAGCCGCGCGGGGCCGACGTCGCCGACCGATTCCAGTGGACGCTGACGACGCCCCTGCTGCGCCCTGGCAAGCCCGGCGAGCCCAAGGCCGACAAGCCGGCGGACGCCAAGCCCGCGCCGGTCAAAGCGGCGGACGCCAAGGGGCCGGCGGCCAAGGCGCCGGCCAAGACCAAGGGGGGCGGGCCATGACAAGCGTGCCGCGCCTGGTCATCCCGTTGATCGTGACGGCCGTGATCGGCGGGGCGGCGCTGTGGTCGTACTGGTGGTACTCGGGGCAGCGCCGGGGCCTGGATGACCAGATCGAGAAACAGCAGGAATGGATCGACTTTTACGGCAGGGAGATGAAAGAGAGTGGGCGGCTCAAGCAGGACCTGCAGCGCATCGCCGACACTTCGCTGGGCACGGACGAGGAGACCGTGACGGCCACGGCGCGTACGGCGCTGAACCAGATCATCGCGTACTACTCCCTTTCCGGCGGCGAGGCGGCCACGCGCCGGGCAGTGGAGGTGCGCGACCCGGCCGGCGCGGCCAAGGCGGCGGAGTTCAACTCACGCGAGGCGCGCACCCGGCCGGATTTCATGTCGCTGACCGCGACGCTCAAGGGGACGGGCTCGCTGGACCAGGTGGTGCGGACGCTGGCGACCTTGCAGATGCAGCCGTGGGTGCATCGGATCGAGGGCTTTTCGATCAAGCCGCCGGGCAGGGACCGGGACCGGGTGGACCTGGACGTCTTGCTGACGACGGTGTACCTGCCCGACAAGGCGCCCAAGCGGGATGTGGCCGCGCCGATCTGGCAGCCGATCGGGGAGGCGGAGTTCGCGCAGTGGCGGGCGATCGTGGACAAGAACGTGTTCAAGGAGCCGCCGCCGACAGCGCCGCCAGCGCCCGGGCCGGCGGTGCCGCCAGGGACAGGCCCTGCTGGCGCGGCACCACCGGCTCCTCCTGCGCCGCCTCCGCCCTACGCAGACTGGCGGGTGACCGGCGTCGTGCAGGCGGTGACGGGGCCGCAGTTGATGCTGGTGAATCTCAAGACCAAGGAATGGAAGACGCTCGACGTCGGCGGGATGGTGCTGGATGTACGGTTCGTGGCCGGGTCAGGGGAGGTGGCCAAGGTGGCGATCGGCACGACGATATTCGAGGTGAGGATCGGCCAGACCCTCGCGGACAGGACACCTGCGTCCCAGTAGACTGGGGCCGCACCGCAAAGCAGTTCCCAGGAGGCGGTATTCGGAAACGGTAAGGAGACCGAAGATGAAGAAGCGAACTCGGCGGCTGCTGGTGCCTGCCCTGGTGCTCATGGCCGCGGGTCAGCCGACCTCGGTCCTGGCCCAGGCTTCGCCGGGTGCGGCAACGCCGGCCCCGCAGCCACCCGCTCCCGCGCCTTCGGCTCCGCCGGTGAAGGCAGACCCGGCCGCGGCAGCGCCGGGCGCACCGGCCCAGCCTCCCGCGCCGCCGCCGGCGGCTCCCCCCACAACGCCGGCCAACCCGGCACCGGTTCCTACGCCGACGCCCGCGCCGGCGCAGCCCCCGGCGCCGGCTCCGGCCAATCCGGCTCCGGCAGCGCCCGCCCAGCCCGTGGCCGCCGTTCCCGCCCCTGCCCCGCAGCCGGTCAAGATCCGGTTCAACTTCGAGAACGCGCCGTACGAGCAGGTGATGGAGTTCATGGCCCGCCAGACGGGCCTGCCGGTGATCAAGGAATCGGAACTACCCAACGCCCCGGTGACGTTCATCAGCGCCTCGGACTACACGATCGACGAGGCGCTGGACGTGCTCAACCGCATGTTGTGGATGCACGAACTGCAGGTGCGGCGCGACGCCAAGTTCCTGCTGGTCACCAAGCTCAACGAGATCAAGCCCTTCGGGCCGGTGGGCAGGGACAAGGTGCCCGAGGGGGCGGGCCAGCAGCAGATCGTCACGATCGTGGTGCCGCTGAACAACGCGGCGGCGGCGCCGATGGCCGAGCAGCTCAAGCCGCTGCTGACCAAGTACGGGGCGATCACGCCGCTGCCGCAGCAGAACTCGCTGATCGTGGTGGACAGCGCGGCGCAGTGCAAGCGGCTGCGCGACGTGATCATGGCGCTGGACGAGCGCCCGCCGAGCGACTCGGAGTACAAGATCTTCCCGCTCAAGAACGCCAAGGCGGACGTGCTGTTCGGGGCGCTCAAGGGGCTGGTAGCCGAGAAGCGCGTGATGACTTTCGTCGACAAGGACGGCAAGCAGACCACCGTCCAGCAGGACAACATCGAGGGCCTGAACATCCAGGCGTACGCGCCGACGAATGCGATCGTGGCGGTCGGGCCCAAGGGGCGGCTGCGCACCGTCGAGGAACTCGTCGCGCTGCTCGACCAGCCGGACGGGGCATCGGCGGACCGGGGGATGATGACCTTCGTGCTGGCCTCGATGGCACCCGAGGACGCGGCGACCAGGGTGGCCAGCCTGTTTGCCGGCGTTCCGGAGGCGAAGAAGCCGACGCTCGTGCCCATCAAGGAGCAGGGGAAGCTGACGGTCGTAGGGTCGCCGTCGCAGTTGACGCAGGCCGCGGCCCTCGTCGGCGAGCTCGACCCGGGTGCGGCGCCGACGACGCCGCCCGGCGGCGGGCCGCCCGCGCCGGGGACACCGGCGCAGCCGCAGTCGAAGGCGACGGTCATTCATCTGCAGTACGTCACACCGGCCAACGCACAGAGCATCCTGGCGCGCCTGATGTCGCCGCGCCAGACGAGCGTGCTGCGCTACACCCCGACGCCGGACAACAAGGGGTTGATCGTCTCGGGCCCGACGGCGGACGTGGACGGGCTGGGCCAGTTGATCGCGGGGATCGACGTGGCGCCGCAGGCGGATAAGGAAGTACGCCAGGTGGTGATCGCGTCGAGCGACCCCGAGCCGGTGCTGGCGCGCGCCAACGAGTTGTACGCCCTGACCAGCCGGTCCAAGACGGACCCGGTCGCGGCGACGCTGGACAAGGCGTCGCGCACGGTGACACTGGTCGGATCCAGCGCCGGGCTCGCGGCGTTCGGCGAGACGCTGCGCACCGTCGAGGCGACGGCGACGGTCGAGCGCGAGACGCGCACCATCGTGCTGGCCAAGGCCAAGCCCAGCCTGCTGGCGCCCAAGCTCCTCCGCCTGGCAAAGCCGATGCTCGACGCCGGCAACGGCGCGGCGTACATCGCCCCGCAGGTGGAGGCCATGGACGAGATGGGGTCCGTCATCGTGCGGGCCAAGCCCGAGCAGTTCGCCGTGCTCGAGCAGATCATCAAGACGCTCGACGCGCCGGAGGCGGGGAACGTCACGTTCCGCGTCGTCAGCGCCGGCAGCGCCGATCCCAAGAGCGTGGCCGACCGCGCCATGACCCTGTACACGCAGCAGACGGCGGGGCTGCCCGAGGACCAGGCGGGCAGGGTGGACGTGCAGGTCGAGCCCGCCACCGGCAGCCTGCTCATCAGCGCCAACCCCGCGGGGATGTCCAGGTTCACCGCGCTGCTGGCCCAGGTGCAGCAACTCACGCCGCCGGCCCGCACCACGCGCGTGGTGGACGTGCGCCAGGCCCAGGCCGCGGCCATCGTTGAGCCCCTCAAGAAGATGCTGGCGACGGCGGACTCGATCGACCCGTCGCGCAAGGCGCCGGACCCGTCGATCCAGGTGGTCCCGCAGACGAACTCGCTGCTGGTGACGGCCGAGCCGGCCCAGCACGCGCTGATCGACCAGTACGTGGCGCGCCTGGACCGAGTCGAGCAGACAGACCTGCCGCCGCTGAAACTGCTGCAGCTCAAGACGGCGGACGCCGCGGCGATCGCGGACATGCTGACGGCGCAGTACGGCAAGCGCTCGCCCGCGGACCGGGCCGCCAAGCCGGTGGACATCCACGCCGACGCGGGGACGAACACGCTGATCGTGTCCGTGCATCCCGACCTGTTCGAGGAGATCAGGAAGTTTGTCGATGACGTGGACAAGCGGAAGGACACCGCGGATCGCGTCACCGAGTTGTTCCCGCTGAAGGTGGCCAAGGCCGCGGACGTGGCCACCGCGATGGAGAAGTTGTACCCGGAGCCGCCGGTGCCGGTGGATGCGCGGGGCCGGCCGATGCCGTGGGCCCGCAAGCCCAAGGAAGTGCTCGTCTCGGCGGACCCGGCGAGCAACTCGCTGATCATCGAGGCGCCCAAGGAGCGGATGGACGCCTTCAAGGCGCTGGCGGAGAAACTGGACCACGTTCAGCTGCCGCCCGTGGCGGACGTGAAGACGTACAACATCGTCAAGGCGGACCTGAACGCGATCGCGGTGACGCTGCGCTCTCTGGCGGCCAAGGGCAACCTGAGCGGGCCGTCGGACCCGGGCAAGGCGCCGGTGCAGGTGGTGATCGAGACGGAGCCGAAGAGTTCCACGCTGATCGTCGCGGGCGACAAGGTCACCTTCGAGCGCGTCGAGGCGATGCTCAAGGAACTGTCGGCCGTGACGGTGGAGCGGTCGCTGCGCGTCGTGCCGATCGTCAACGCGGACCCCAAGGAGGTGCGCACCAAGGCGCTGCAGATCTACAACGCGCAGATCGCCAACCTCAAGGGGGCCGAGCCCGTGGACGTGACGGTGGACGAGGCGAAC
>JBGPGM010000106.1:0-6948 GCA_041483855.1 Phycisphaerae bacterium
GCTCACGCGCCGACAGCCCCGCCCGTCCCCCCGCG
The DNA here is from genome assembly GCA_041483855.1 of Phycisphaerae bacterium. Lineage (GTDB taxonomy): Bacteria > Planctomycetota > Phycisphaerae > Phycisphaerales > UBA1924 > JBGPGM01. The sequence goes on from JBGPGM010000106.1 coordinate 36, forward strand.
AACGCCACCGGGCGCACCACCGGCCCGCGCGCCGGTGAGTAGGAACGCGCCTCGGCGTAGGCCGGCTGAGCCGGCGTTGCCGCGGCGTACTGACCGGTCCACCAGCCGATCACGCGGATGTCCGGCCTGACCCTGCCCGCGCCCGGTTGAGCGGCGCCGGCGGGGGGAACTGGCGTTCCCGCGAACGCGGCGGCCTGGCCCGCGCGATACCCGCCCGGTGCTGCCTGGGGGCGCCACGCCTCGCCATCGACCACGCCGCGCCCCACGCCCGCGCCCACGCCAGCACCCACGTCGGCAGGCCCGCCACGGAGCGGATCGCCGGGATACGCGCCCGGCAAGGGCGCGCCGGGCGCGGCTACCGATTTAGCGGCAGGCGCCGGTGCGTCGGCCGCCGCCAAAGCGCCCTGCAGGCTGGGCAGGTCCACCGGCTTGAGGGCGTACGGATCGGCGGCCCGGGCGACGGCATCGATGTCGGCGAGCATGGCCGCGGCCGTGGAGTAGCGCTTGTCGTAGTCCGTCATGGCCCGGCGGACAATCCAGCGGAGCGCCTCGGGGCAGGGCTTGGTGATCTGCGAGAGGCCGCCGTGGGCGGGGAAGGAGTTCTCGATCATCGAGAAGAGGACGGCCCCGACGGCGTAGATGTCGAACTTGGCCCCGTCCACCTCGTGCACCTTCACGCCTTTGAGGGCCATCCGCACCATCTCCGGGTCGCGGAAATACTCGGTGCCGTGCGTGGTCAGGGTCATCGACGAGCGCAGCGGCGTGATGAGGCCGAAATCGACGAGGTGCGCGTGCCCGTCGGAAACGATGATGTTGTCGGGCTTGACATCCTTGTGCCACAGCCCGCCGCTGTGGTACGTGCACAGCGTCCCCAGCAGGTCGCGGGTGTACCCCAGCGCCTGGCCCAGCTCCGCCCGGCCCAGCCCCCCGCCGCCGCTGACGGCGTGCAGCCGCTGCGTGAGGAGCCCCAGCGATTCGCCTGGGACGTAGCGCATCACGTAGTAGAACCGCTGGTCCGTCATGTCGTGCTCGAGGATCAGGCCCAGCCGCTTGGCCGCGTCCAGGGCGCGGTTCTCGCGCACGATCTGCGGCAGGCTGCTGCCATCGCCCAGCGAGAAGCTCTTGATTACGACCTGCTCGACGCCGGTGGCGCCGTTGCGGGCGAAGGCGGCGAGTTTCTGCGGGCTGGGCCTGGCGACGTACAACCGCCCGCCGGACCCGCCGCCGGCAAGCGACCCGACGATCGCGTAGCCGTCGAACTGGCCGGTGCGTTTGCCGGGCCGGTCGGCGCCGGGCGCCTGGGCGACGACCTCGGGCAGGCGGCGCTCCAGCCCCTCGGTCAGCGGGCAGAGGCACAGCAGGCGCGCCGGGTGCCCGATGAAGAGCCGGTACACGCAGCGGCCGAACGTCTTGACCTCGCCCTGGATGGCGCGCCCGAAGTGCGCAGAGGCGGACCACCGCCCGATGATGATGTTCGAGATCGTCAGCAGCGCCAGGACGAGCATCGTCACGACCGCGCCGATGAGGCGCAGCGAGTCGGCGATCATCCCGAAGACGAACCCGAAGACCTGCCGGATCAGCCAGATGACGCCCTTGCAGGCCGGCACGACCAGGTAGATGATCGCGATGATGCCCAGCGGGATCGCGATCACCGCAGCCAGGACGACGACCAGTATCTCTGCGGGGTTCATGGCAAGGTCCCTTCCGTCCCGAACGCTCCCCCCCCACACGACGCCCGCCCCCCAAGCGGCCCCCGCCCCGACCCTCCTAGTCCGTCGTTGACGCTCCGTCGGCCTTTCTCAACTCCAACTGCCGGTGGAAGATGTCAGCGATCGCCTCGTCGAAGAGCGAGTCGTCCACCTTCGTCGGATTCAGTTCCAGCCCATTTCGCGCCGCCTCCGCCAGTTCCTCCTGCGTGAAGGAATACGTGGCGATCACCTCGTTGAGTTTGACCCGCAGCGTCTCTCGGACCCGGGCCAGGCGCCGGCTGACCGTCGGCTCGCTCATGCCCAGGCCAGCGGCGACATCCTTGCCGCTCCGCCCGTCCAGAACCCGCATGCGGTAGATGGAAAAATCCGTAAAGTCGCTCTCCCGTTCGACCAGGCGCAGGGCCTTGGCCACCTTGGCCCGGAACATGGCGGCCTCGTACTCGCGGTCGGCTCCCAGGGCGGACGACGCGGCCATCCACGTCTCGTCCAGTTCGGCCGTGCGCCGGGCGCCGCCGCGTTTCTGAGCGGTCCGGCGGTCCATCTCATCCCCCAGGACGTGCTTGGCGATGGCCAGCAGCCAGGTGGAGAAGCGTGCCCCGCGTTTGGGGTCGTAGCGTTCGATGGAATCGGAGAGCGCCGCCAGGGTCTCCTGCGACAGGTCCCGGACCGTCTCGGGCCCGATCCGGCCCCTGCCCCACTTGGCCAGTTGGGCCCGCAACACCGGCCCGAACGTTTCCCACAGTTCGAACCAGGCGGCCTGATCGTTGTTTCTGAGGCGGGCGACGAAGCCGGTGGTCAGTGAGTTGAGCATCCAGCGGCCCTTTCGCCTGCGTCGAGCAGGCATTCCCGCCAGCTCGCCTCCCTCACCTGCGCCGATGTGCCCCCTGGCGACGAATCCGTGCGCAAGCCCCGGCTATTCACCCTTACACATAACAAACCGAAGCGGGCAACAGGGCCCAGGAACGTCGTGACGCCTCCGCAGGTCCTTGGCCATCCCGGCGGTCTCGTTCCGGCGGGTCGATGGGCCGTTCCTGAGGATTGTACATCCCGGCGGCCGGATTGGTGGGTGATTATCGCGAGCCGGAACGCGAAAACCGCGCAGGCGTTCTCCCAAGCACACTCCCAAGGACGAACGGTCCGTCCGGACCCACCAGCAGAAGGCCGACACAGGCCCAGGAGGACTCACATGGCATGCTTGACCAAGAACCTGATCCGCATCGGTGTCATCGGCGCTCTGGTGGTCGGAGCGGGTGTCGTCGTGGCGGGCCCGCACCGCGTGTGCGCCCTGTTCACGCAGGCCCGCCAGCAGATCAACGCCTCGATCGACGGGCACATCACCGACCCTGTCGCCCTACGGTCGCAACTGCGCGACCTGGAGGGTCAGTACCCCAAGCGGATCGCCAGCGTCCGCGCGGACCTGCGCGAGCTCCAGGCCCAGATCGCCCAGCTCAACCGTGAACTGGAGGTCAGCCATCGCGTTGTTGCCCTGGCCGATACCGACCTCGACCAGATCAACTCCGGCGTCGCCCAGGCCGACCAGGCCGTGACCCAGCAGGTCGCCGTGGGCGGCTTCCAGCAAGTCCTGATCGTCTTCAAGGGCGATCGGCTGACCGTCGAGGCCGCCAACGCCAAGGCCGGCGAGATCACCAACACCCGCAACGCCTACGCCTCCCGGGCCGCGGACGTCGAGCGCGACCTGGGCTACCTGGCCCAGCAGGAACAACGCCTGACGACGCTGCTGGCGAAACTGGAGACCGAGCAGACGGAGTTCCAGACACAGCTGTGGGAACTGGACCGCAAGATCGACGCCGTGGCCCGCAACGACCGGATGATCGAGATCCTGGCGAAGCGCCAGCAGTCCATCGACGAGCAGAGCCGGTACCAGGCAACCAGCCTGGACCAGTTGAACTCCCGCCTGGCGGACATCAAGGCCAAGCAGGAATCCAAGCTGGCCGCCCTGACCGTCGAGCAGAACCGGACCAACTACGAGGACGTGGCCAAGTCGCAGATCGACCGGGAGATGAGCGCCAAGCGGCTCTACGAGCAGCGGACCGGCCTGCCGGCCGCCAAGGCGAAGCCGTCGGTGATCGAGGTCCGCCCCAAGGCCGACTCCCACCAGCAGGGCCCCCCGGCCCCCGAGAAGCACGACAGCGTCGCCGCGGGCAACGGCGCCCGCTGATCCCTCCGGCGCGCCCCGGCGGCGCCAGGTCTTCGGTCCGACCGCGACGACCGGTCGGCACCTTCGCAGCCGCCGCGACCCTCCCCCCAGGGCCGCGGCGGCTTTGTTCGTGGGCCCGGGTGCCGGCGACGCGGCTGGGACTATGCTCTGACGAGTCGGCCCACCGGAGCCCGATGGTGGCCTAACGTTGGCGGCCCCGATAATCTCTCAAGTAGGGTCGGACAATGGGCCGAATGGTGCCGTCGGGTGCGCCCCGCGCCTCGGGACGAACGGCCCTTACTGAAAGTGGGACCGCTGTGCTTCTGGATTGGCTGCGTGGACTCCTGAGCGTGGACATGGGCATCGACCTGGGGACGTGCAATACCCTGGTCGCCGTGCGGGGCGAGGGGATCGTGCTCAACGAGCCCAGCGTCGTCGCCGTCTACAAGAACACCAACAAGGTGCTCAAGAACGGCGAGGCCGTCGGCTGGATGGCCAAGGAGATGCTCGGCAAGACCCCCGGGAGCATCACCGCGATCCGGCCGCTCAAGGACGGCGTCATCTCGGACTTCGAGATCACTGAGGCGATGCTCTCGTACTTCATCCGCAAGGTGAACGGGCGCAGCCGCCTCTTCCGCCCGCGCGTCGTCATCGCCATCCCCTCGGGCATCACCGCCGTCGAGAAGCGGGCCGTCTTCGACTCGGCCGAACGCGCCGGGGCCGGGCGGACCTACCTGATCGAGGAGCCGGTGGCCGCGGCCATCGGCGCGGGGTTGCCCTTCGCCGAGCCGACCGCGTCGATGATCGTGGACATCGGCGGTGGGACGACGGAGGTGGCGATCATGTCGCTGGCGGACATCGCGGTGTGCGAGTCGGTGCGCGTCGCGGGCGACGACATGGACGAGGCGATCATCAACCACATGAAGAAGACGTACAACCTGATGATCGGCGAGCAGACGGCCGAGCGGATCAAAATCGAGATCGGCTCGGCGGCGCCGGTCGGCGAGGAGACGTCCATGGAAGTGCGGGGGCGGGACATGATCTCCGGTCTGCCGAGAAAGACCGTCGTAACCAGCGAGGAAATCCGCGAGGCGCTGCAGGAGCCCATCAGCGCCATCATCGACGCCGTGACACGGACGCTGGAGCGCGCCGAGCCGGAACTGGCCGCGGACCTGGTGGACAACGGGATCACCCTGGCCGGCGGCGGGGCGCTGCTGCGCGGGATCCACCTGGTGATGCAGAACGCCACCGGCCTGGACGTAAAGATCGCCGACGACCCGCTCACGTGCGTGGCCCGCGGGACGGCGATCTACCTCGAGCACATCGAGGAGTGGAAGAGCACCCTCGAGAACTCGATGGACGTGTAGCGGGCCGCCGGGGAAGCCGGTCGCGCCAGAGCCGATGGCACGGGGGACCCGCGGTACGCTACCCTGCGTCCGGATCCGCCATCCGCCACTCCGCCGTCGGCCCATACCAATCCAGGACCATGCGAGGACTTCCAACCCATCGGCCCAGCCCCCGAGTCCTCCTGGCCACGAGCGCGTTGGCGATGCTCGTGCTGGCGCTGCTGCCGTCGCGGATGATCCGGTGGGTCGAGTGGGTGGCGCAGCCGGTGGAGGCCCTCGTGGCACCGGTGCAAGCGCCGATCCAATCCGTGGTGGCATGGCTGCTGCCCGCCGCGCACACGCGCGACACGGACGATGCCCAGGTCGCCGATCTGCGACGGGAACTGGCGGAAATGCGGACGCTGTACCTGAGCGAGCAACAGAGCACGAAGGACCTGCGCCGCCAGCTGGCGGACCTGCAACTGGGGGCCTCGCTCAATCCCGACCTGGTCGTGCAACAACTGCCCGCCCGGGTCATCGGCGGGGGCGCGGACCTGGCCGGGGGGATGCTCAAGGTGCAGGCCGGCACGAGCAATGGCGTGGCGAACAACAGCGTGGCCGTCGTCGGCGGCGTGCACCTGGTGGGGCGCGTGACGCGGGCAGACCTGCGGATGTGCTACGTGGTGCCGATCACCGAGCCCGCCGCCGGGCCGGTGCAGGGCACGATCATGCTGGCGGACACGATCAAGGGGCCGTTGTGCCACCTGACCCCCAAGGGTGACGGAACGTTGCGCGGGCTGATCGCCGACGGCAGCGGGACGCCGGCCGACATCAAACCCGGGATGGTCGTCCGCCTCGACGACCGAGAGGGCTGGCCACCCAGCGCCCAGATGCTCGTCATCGGCGCCGTCGAACGGGTTGACCCCGCCGACCAGCCGCTGCACCGGATCGTCACGGTCCGCCCGCCGATCCGCCCTGACCGGCTGAGCGAACTGGTCATCCGCATCCTTGAGACGAGCGCGCCGAGATCGGGCTCGGGGGGCGGGCCGCCATGAGATGGACCGCCGTCGTTCTCTTCGGTTACGTGTTTGTCGGGCTGGACCTGGGCTTGAAGCCGGCGCTGGCGATGGGGCCGCCGACGCGCAACATCGCGCCGGGGTTCCTCATGCCGTTCTGCGTCTTCATCGCGGTCTTCGCCCCCGCCGTGCCGGCCTTGTGGACCGCCCTGGCCTTCGGCGCGGTCGTGGACCTGGCCACCGCTTGGGCCCCCACCGGCCTGGTCATCCTGGGGCCGAACGCCCTGGGGTACATGGCCGCGGCGTACCTGGTCCTGACCATGCGCGGCGTGATGATCCGTCGGAACCCGCTGTCGATCATGCTGCTGTCGATCCTGGGGATGACGATGGCGCAGATCGTGGTGGTCGCGTTCATGACGATCCGGTCGTGGTCGGACCACACGCTCGAATGGCACGCCGTGGACCAGCTGCTCCACCGGCTGCTCTGCTCGCTGTACACGGGGCTGACGGGCCTGCTGGTGGGGCTGGTCATGGTGCCGCTCTCGACGCTCTTCAGTTTCCCTGATTCGCAGGGGCGACGATTCGGGCGTCGGTGACGAGCGGGCATGGCGCGGGCGGGGGCGCGCCACGACCCGCTACACTCCAGCCGATGCAGCCCGCCGTGATCTTCGACGACGGCCTCGGGGCCCTTGCCCCACTGACGGA
>JBGPGM010000107.1:0-6907 GCA_041483855.1 Phycisphaerae bacterium
CGGGCGCCTCCGAGCAGGCGCGCCGGCTCTGGCAGGTCGCGGCGCGAGTGCTCAGCGAGGAACAGCAGGTGGCCCTGTGGCTGCGTTACTCGGAGAACATGGCGATCAAGCAGATCGCGGCGGTGCTGGGGCGGACGCAGGTGGCGGTGCGGGTGTCGCTCTTCCGGGCACGCGCCGTGCTGGCCGAACACCTGCCACGCCCGGGAGCGGAGAGGTTGGGGAGGCTCGCCGGGGAGCCCAAACCGCCTACCGATCGCGGTTTGGGGACCCCACGCGGGGCCGGGAGCAAAGGCGGCGTCACGGTGGCGCCGGTGTCGGGAGGTGTTCCATGCTGAGCGGCGTGTATCGGTGGTTGATCGTCAGGGCGGTGGAAGAGCGGCGTCCCCTTCCGGCGTGGGTGGCACGCCGGATAGCGCGATCGGCTTCGCTGCGCCGGTTCCGTGCGCGGGTCGCGCGAGTCGATTCGCTGCTGGCAGAGGGTGTCGCGGGCGCGGCTCAGGCTCCACCGGAATCGCTGCGCCGTAGGACCATGGAGACACTGCACGCGGGCGGTATGGGCCCGCTAGCGCCGGGCAGGATCCCTTGGATGCGCCCCGTGCTTGCGGCGCTGGCGCTCGTCGTCGTCGCCGTGGCGACCGGCGCGGTGCTCACGCTGCGCTGGGGCGTTGGTCCCGGCGCGCCGGGACCCCAGGGCGCCCACGAGGGCGGAGCGGAATCGCGCGACAGCATGCAGACGCGGATCATTCCGTCGCTCATCGGCGCCTCGGCTGCGGTGCAGGCGACCGTTGAAGAGCCGCTGATGAATGAGGCGCGACTGCTTGTGCAGGACACGCAGCGTGCGGCCGCGGAAGTCCTGGGGCGGCTGCCCTTCAGCGGGTCGAGCGGATGGTGAGGCGGCGCGGCCACGCGGCTCACTTACGGGGCCGTCGCTCAGTCCGTTTGCCCGAGAGCGCCGCGACGATCGCGTCGAAGAGTTCCTCCGGCTCGCTCATGCGCCCGGCGCCGACGGTGCGGCAGGCTTGCCAGCCTTCGGCGGGGCCGACGATCGTGAACCCGTCCGCCCGCAGGGTGCCAAGGTTGCGCTGGGTGCTGGGCTGACCCCACATCGCGGCGTTCATGGCCGGGGCCAGCACGACCGGCGTGGCATCGCGGTCGATCGCGCTGAGGATCAGCGTGACGGCGTCGTCGGTCAGCCCGCCGGCGAGCCGGGCCATGCAGTCCATCGTGCACGGGGCGATGATCGCCGCGTCGGTCGCCCGGGCCAGCGCCACGTGCTGCGGGTCCTGGGCCTCGACGTGCTCCCACTGGCTCGTGTAGACGTGCCGGCCGGAAAGGGCCTGGAAGGTGAGCGGCGCGACGAACTTCATCGCCGCGTCGGTCATCGCGACGGTGACCTCGGCGCCGGCCTGCGCCAGGCGGCTGACGAGCATGGCGGTCTTGTACGCGGCGATGCCGCCGGTGACGCCGACCAGGATGCGCTTGCCTGTCAGGGCGTTGTCCACGTCTGGTGCGCCTGGGCGCCCGGGCGGGCAGGTCGGTGGGAGGGGGGCGTCAGCCGCGCACGGGCTTGTGGTTGGGCAGCAATCTGGCCACGTCGATGTCGGCGGTGGGGTCGAACTCGTAGGTGATCTTGCCCTCGAGGATCTCCTCGATGACGAGTTCCAGGTCGGACCGGCCGGCGCGGTCCACCAGCGGGCGGGCGCCGTCCATCAACTGGACGAGCCGGCGCTGGATCAGCGTGCACAGCTTGAACCGTCCGCCCATCTTGTCGACAATCTCATCGCTCTTGAGCGCCTCTATCATGGGCTTGGTCCGCTCCTGGTTTGCTGCGACGGCCCTTGGGATCCGGACCGAGGGGCGCCCGTCGCGGGGTCCCGTCCCCCAGATCCCCATCCTCGGCCTTTCCAGCCGAACCACAATCCGCCGGCTCGACGAGCCGGCCCGGTTATTTGGTCATGCTGCCTGGGCCCGACGCAAGGGGTTATAGTATTCCACGGGGAGGTGGCCGGACAACCCCTCGGGCGTCGTGCCAGTAGACTGCCCCCTGTTGCGCCTTGGGTCGGCGCGGCAGGCCCAGGCTCAAGGCGAACGGCAATGCGTTGCCCGCGCCGGGATGACTGGGAAGTCTCTGGCCAAGGCGCGCCGCCCGCGGGCGTGACCGGACAATCCCATGCGGGCGCCGGCCCGACCGGCCCGCCAGGTTCAAGGCAGGAGCGATGTCACCAAGGATGTGGAACTACGGCGACCGGGTTGTCCACGCCAACAAGCCCGAATGGGGGCCCGGCGTCGTCAGCGGCGCCCAGAAGATCGTTCACGAGGGCACGCCCTGCCAACGATTGACCGTCCGCTTCGATCGCGCGGGGATCAAGACGCTCAACACCGCCTTGGCCAACCTGATCCCCGCTGATGAGGCACCGAGCCTGCCGCCCGAGGCGGCTGATGCCGATCCGCACGCGGACACGTCGGACGGCGGGAAGGCGGGCGGCGCGGGGTGGCTCGGCCGCCTCTCGGCCGCGAACCCCCAAGACGCGATGACGCGACTGCCCGAGGCGGCGACGGACCCGTTCGCCGGCATGGCGGCGCGCCTGAAGGCGACGCTGGCGCTGTACCGGTACACCGACACGGGCTCCGGGCTGGTGGACTGGGGGGCGGTGCAGTCGGGGCTCAAGGACCCGATGACCCGCTTCAACCGGCACGAACTGGAACAGATGTTCCGGCGGTTCTCGGCGGCGCGCGACGAGCACCTCAAGCGTCTGGTGCTGGAGATGAAGCGGCGTGATCCCGCGGGGCTGGCCGAGGCCGCGCGCGGGGCCCCGCCGGGGGCGCAACAGGCGTTGAGGCGGATCGACGGCGGCCGTTGACCGTTCGCCACAGGCCGCGCCACCCCACCCGGCCGCTCGACCGGGCGCGACGGCGTTCGCCGTGGCCTAAGGGCACGTCGGTGCTTTGGGAACCGCTCTTATAGGGCCCAAGTGGAACGTGCCCCGATGGCACGACGCCCGGTCGGCGCGCGGCCCCGCGGTTGTTGTGCGCTTGGCGTCGTCCTCGACACCGGCCCGCGCTCCGGGCGGGTCCCACAATCCAAGACCGGGAGAAGCGACCATGACCGAGCACGATTTCCAGCAGAAGCTGAGCGACCTGATCGAGCAGATCGGGCAGCTCCCGGCCCCGGAGCGGGACAAGCTCCAACAGCTGGCCGACGACGCGCGCGAACGACACGTGCGGATGAAGAAGACCGTCAACGATCTGCAGGAATCCCTGGATTACCTGCGGCTGAGCATCAAATACCTGGTCTTCGACCTGGAGGCCACCCGGCGGGAGAACCAGTACCTTCGCAAACTCCTGGAGCAGCAGGCCGGCGGCAACGGTGATGCGCCCGGCTCTGGGCACGACTGAGCGTCCCACGCCTCCCCATCCACTCCGACGAATACCACTCCCTCGCGCAGCGCGGCGGGCCGGTGGTTCGGTGATCGCGGACCGGGACCGACTCCCGGGCGCGGCACCCGGCCACGGGCCCGCCACGCGTTCCGGGCCACCCCTCCGGGAGGGATCGCGACGCTTGGGCGGCCTGTGCCGCGTGGTCTGACTGAGTCGGTCGTCGGGGTTGGGAGGCTCAGGACGGCGCAAGCGTTACAGACGGCATCCTCGGCGCCATGGTTTCCCCGTGCGCGCCGATCGCATGTTTAACGCGACCGCAGGCCGTTCCCGGCCCGACGAGCCTCGTGGCGCCAGCGGCCGCCGACGCCCGTGAGAGTTGACGCCGCCGCGGGAAGCCCTACCATGCGATTCCAACCGAAGACCTGTGCTCGTCGGCGCGCCACGGGGCCGGGCGGGCGGGCCACCGGGGGCGTAGCTCAGTTTTGGTAGAGCGCTTCCATGGCATGGAAGAGGTCACGAGTTCGAGTCTCGTCGCCTCCACTTTCCCGGTGAACGCCGCGGGCCGCCAGGGCCCGCGGCGTTGTTCGTTGGCGCGCCGTCGCGGCGGGCGCGTGGTCCGATAGGGGCCGGCCCGCACGACGCGACCAGCGACGTGGCGGCCGATCGCCGCGCGGTTCACTCCCGATCAACTTCCGTCGATAACCGATGGGCGAGCGACTGACGTTTTCGCCAGAGCTGCTGGTCGGGCGGAGCGTTCGCGCCGATCGTCGCGGGTCCAGGATGACCTCGAACGGGACATGCCCGGTGAGTCGGGCGGAGGCATTCGAGCCTGATGCTGGTCTTGCGGATCCAGTGCGTGCTGTTCGTCCTCGTCGTCGCGGCGTGCGTCGCCGGCGTGGCGGCGATCGATTCGGCGCGCCGCGCCGACGCCGTCTGGAGCCGGCGCCTGAGGGGATCCCAGGAGACCGTCGCCCGGCTGGTCAGCGCCGGCGTCGCCGAGCCGCTGTCGCGTAAGGACGACGCCGGCGTGGCGACGCGCCTGCGCCAGGCCGCGGCCGGCAAAGAGGGCCTGTGCGTCGCTGTGCTGGACCTGCAGGGGACGGTGCTGGTCCAAGAGCCGACCCAGGAGCAGGGCGGCGCGCCGGGCTCCGACGGCCGGACCGGGTCGGCCGTTGGGCGTCTGGCCGGCCTGCTGGCCGACGTGACGGGGGCGGACGCATCGGGGGCGGGGCCGGCGGCCCTGAGCCGGGTGGTAGCCCCCAGCGGCGAGACGATCGGATTCGTGCGCGTTGACGCCGCGCCCGTGGAGGGGAGCGGCGCGCACCCGGCGGTGCGGACGCTGCTGATCCTCTTCGGCGCCGCTTCGCTGGTGGCGGTGCTGGGCGCGGGCCGGATCACCAGGCCTCTGGCGCGGATCCATAGCGCGATGGCGGTGATGCTGGACAACGCGTTCGACGTCCGGGTGCCGGTGGCGGGCGCCCGGGGCCTGCGGGGGATGTGCCGGGGGATCAACACGCTGGCCGCGCGCGGGGCGTCCATGCACTCCTCGAAGAACTTCATCAACAACGTCGTGCAGTCGATGGTGGACACGCTGATCGTGGTGGACCAGCAGGCCAAGATCAAGGCGGTGAACCAGGCGACGCTGGACCTGCTGGGCTACAGCGAGTCGGAACTGGTGGGCCGGACGGCGAGCCTGGTCTGCCTGGCGGACAACCGGCACCTGACGGCCGAGCACCTCGAGCAGCTCCTGGGCAGGGGGTCCAAGAACGACCACGAGGTGACCTACTTCGCCAAGGACGGCCGGTCCTTCCCGATCAGCCTGTCGGGGTCGGCCATCCGCGACAGCGCGGGCAACACGACGGGGTACGTGTGTATCGGCACCGACATCACGCAGCGCAAGGACGCCGAGCGGGAGCGCGAGGACCTCAACCGCAAGCTGATGGCCACGTCGCGCCAGGCGGGGATGGCGGAGGTGGCGACGGGCGTGCTGCACAACGTGGGCAACGTGCTCAACAGCGTGAACGTGTCGGCGTCGCTGGTGGAGCAATCGATCAAGCGATCACGGGTGTCGACGGTGGCCCAGGTGGCGGGGCTGATGACCGAGCACGCGGGAGACCTCGGTGAGTTCCTGACCAAGGACGAGCGGGGCCGGATGCTCCCGCAGTACATGGAGCAGCTGGCGCGCCACCTGGGCGCCGAGCAGGAGCAGCTGCTCGCGGAGGTGCGCTCTCTGACGAGCCACATCGGGCACATCAAGGACATCATCAGCGTGCAGCAGTCGATCGCCAAGACCAAGGGAGTGATCGAGTCGGTGTCCCTCCGCGACCTGCTGGAGGACGCGCTGCGGATGAGCGCCGGCCGGCTGGACCGGCACCGCGTCAAGGTGGTCCGCCAATACGCGTCCGTGCCGCCCGTCAAGACGGACAAGCACATGGTGCTGCAGATCCTGGTCAACATCATCAACAACTCGATGGACGCGATGAAGGAGGCCAGGAGCCAGGACAAGAGCGGCGAGAGCGTGCTGACGCTGCGGCTGGCGGCCGACGAGCACGATCCGGCGAACGTGTGCGTGGAGATCCGCGACAGCGGCATCGGCATCGCCCGCGAGAACCTGACGCGGATTTTCACCCACGGCTTCACCACCAAGCAGAAGGGGCACGGGTTCGGGCTGCACAGCGCGGCCCTGGCGGCCAAGGAGCTGCAGGGGTCGCTGACGGCGCACAGCGACGGGCCTGGGACGGGCGCGGGCTTCGTGCTGAGCCTTCCCATCGAGCAGACCGAGCCGAGGGACGCCGGGGTGACCCCGACATGACCGACTCCACTCCCCCTGCCCCCGCTCCCCCCTCCACTCCGAACCGCCGGGTCCTGGTGATCGACGACAACGAGGCGATCCACGCGGACTACCGCAAGATCCTGGGCGGCGAGCAGGCCTCGCCGGACCTGTCGCGCGCCGAGGCGATCCTCTTCGGCCGGCGGCCCGACGAGCACGCCAGGGTCGGCTATGAACTCGCCTTCACGTTCCAGGGGCAAGAGGGCGTGGAGACGGCGCGCCGGGCCATCGGCCAGAACCGGCCGTACGCCATGGCCTTCGTCGACATGCGGATGCCGCCGGGGATCGACGGGCTGGAGACGATCGAGCTCCTGTGGAAGGACGACCCGGACCTCCAGGTCGTCGTGTGCACGGCGTACAGCGACTACTCGTCGGAGGAACTGGCGGCGCGCCTGGGCCATACCGACCGGCTGCTGTTCCTGCGCAAGCCGTTCGACAACGCCGAGGTGTCGCTGTTGGCCGCGGCCCTGACGACCAAGTGGAACCTGGGCAAGCAGGCCAGGCTGCGGGTGGCGGAACTGGAGGCGATGGCGGCGGAGAGGACGGTGAAGCTGCGTGAGGAGATCACGGAGCGCCGGGCCGCGGAGGACCGGCTGCGCCACATGGCGCTGCACGACGCGCTGACGGGGCTGCCGAACCGGGTGTACCTGGAGGAGCGGCTGCGGCGCTGCATCGAGCGGCGCAAGCGGAACCCGGAAC